>JBJHBN010000021.1:0-12392 GCA_050485505.1 Opitutales bacterium
GTGTAAACGTACCCTTTGTTCCATTGGTCGAAAAGCCAGTAGAGCCGAAACTCCCGATCCAGCTCGCCGAATTAACCCCACCACTAGAACAAGCTGGTCAGGGATGAAACAACCTGCGCCCTTCGAGCGCTGAGCGCACGGTTACCGAATCGGCGAAATTGAGTCCTGAACCGCTTGGCAAGCCAAAACCGATCCGTGACAGCCGAATATCCGGGTGTGAAGCGCCGAGCCGGTCTTGAATGTAGTGGCAGGTGGCTTCGCCCTCGATGTCATTCGACAATGCAAGAATCAGTTCTTCAACCGCTTCTTCATTCAGTCGTTTTTCAAGTGCGCCAAAATTGAGTTGTTCGGGGCCAATACCCTGAATGGGCGATAGCTTGCCATTCAGCACATGGTAGCGACCCCGGTAGGCACCTGACCGCTCAAGGGCCATCAGGTCAGATACTTGGCTGACCACGCAGATCTGTGCCGAATTGCGTGCGGCATCCTCACAGATTGCACAGAGGCCGCCCTCCGACAGATTTCCGCAAACTGGGCAGGGTTTAATCTGCTCGCCCGCCCGATTCAGGGCATCAACAAGCGGAGCCAGTGTTTCCGGTTTTTCAACCAAAAGGTGTAAGGCGATGCGCTCCGCCGAGCGGAAACCCAGACCTGGGAGCTTTTTCAGCAGCTGCTGCAGTTTATCAAGGGATTCACTCACAGTTAGAGGTAAGGAACCGAATCACATGCCGGGCATACCGGCCATCTGCATCTCCTGGGAAATGGCCTGCATCGCCTCTTCGCTGATTTTCGAGGACTTGGAATAAGCCTCTTTGACGGCCTCGAGAATAGTCTCTTGAACCATTTCAGGATCTTCTTTGAGGAATTCCGGGTCGATCTTCAGCGCCCGCATTTCCTGTTGAAGCGAAATGGTCACCTCAACAGCTCCTCCCCCGCTGGAAACGGTAATTTCCTTTTCGGCCAGCTCCTCCTGCAATGCCCCCATTTTCTTCTGCAGCTTTGCCATCTGTTTCATGAATTTTCCAAGTCCTGCCATAATACGAACACTATGCATGGGCGCTGTCTGTCCGGGCAAGGCAAATTTGGTTGCCATAATTGCTAAATCAATTCCATAACACTTTTTGCTAAATACATTATTTTTCCTGCCGTTATAGATTAATACCCTCATTTTGATTCCGGATCAGGCCTGCAACTCCTCCATCAACACTATCGGCATGACAACTTCAGCCACGCTTGAGAATCGTCGTATATTGATCATCGACGATAATCAATCCATCCACAGGGACTTTCGTATGATTCTGGAAGCGCCGCTGGGGGACGTGGGTGCTAAGGCCAAGGCACTCGAGGCGGAGCTGTTCGGACAGACGGAATCCAATCCACCCCTTAGAACCGTCTTCACACTGGATTCCGCCTTCCAGGGAAAAGAGGGGTTGGATAAGGTTCAGCGCGCCGTGACCGAAGGAAGGCCTTATGCCTTGGCCTTTCTCGATGTGCGCATGCCTCCGGGCTGGGACGGCATTGAGACGGCAGGAAAACTTTGGGAAGTGGATCCGGATCTGCTCATCGTCATCTGTACAGCCTACTCGGACTACTCCTGGGAGTCCATGGTTGAACGTCTGGGTCAGACAGATAAGCTGCTGATTCTCAAGAAGCCCTTTGACTCCATGGAAGTGTCGCAACTCGCGCTGTCAATGACCGAAAAATGGCGTTTGGCCCGCACCGCACGACTGCGCATGGACGAACTCGAAGCGCTGGTTCAGGACCGGACCAGGAATCTCCAGGAAGAGATCTGCCAGCGGCGCCGGGCCGAGGAGGAGCTGGCCGAAGCAAAAGATGCCGCCGAGGCTGCCAACCTGGCCAAGAGCGAATTTCTGGCCAATATGAGCCACGAAATTCGCACACCTATGAACGGCATCTTCGGTATGTGTCAGCTGCTGAAGGATGCGAAGGAATTACACCCTGATCTCGTTGATCTGGTCAATATACTCAATTCGAGTGGCGAAGTTCTGCTGGCTTTGATCAACGATGTTTTGGACTTCTCTAAAATTGAAGCCAACAAGCTGACTCTTGAAAAAGCATTTTTCTCACTTGAAGAACTGATTGGTGACACGGTACAGCTTTTTGCAGCGCAAGTTGAGGATAAGCAGCTTGAGCTCATCAGCATCGTTGAGCTGATTGAAGGCGAAACCTTTATCGGCGACTCCGTCCGTATCCGCCAGGTGCTGCAAAACTTGCTGAGCAATGCAATCAAGTTCACCAAATCCGGGGAGGTTGTTGTCCGCGCCACGAGTCGACGAATCTCAGAGACTCATTCGGAAATATCGATCCAGGTGAAGGATACAGGAATCGGTATATCAAAGGAGGCTCAGGAATCTCTGTTCAAACCTTTCACTCAAGCAGACAGTTCAATCACCAGGCGTTATGGCGGAACAGGCCTCGGTCTGACTATCTGTCAGCGATTGATCCACCTGATGAATGGTAGCATTCGTCTGCACAGCGAACCGGGCGTGGGCACGACTTTCGACATCGAGATTCCCTTGGAACAGGCTACTCTCTCCGTGCCACGTCAAAGCAATCAGATTGCTCTCGAAAAGCTGTCAGGACGGCGCATGTTGATCGTCGATGACAACAAAACCAATCGTCACTTTCTATGCCGACTGCTCGACAGCTGGGCGGTTCAGCATGTGGAGGCTGCCTGCGCTGAAAGTGCTTTGGAGGCGATTGGATCCGCGCTGAAATCAAAACAACCTCTGGACTTGATCCTGTCTGATTACCACATGCCGGACAAGGACGGGCTCAGCTTGGCGAGAGACGTCAAACAACGCTTTCGTAGCCAGGCACCGCCCTTTCTCCTGTTGACTTCAAACTATAAACGTCCGGAGCCAGACACACTTGCGGCGGCGGGGATTGCCGGCTGCCTGTTTAAGCCACTGCGCAAACAACACCTTCTGAATTCAATTGTTGAGGTTTTAAGCGCGGAATCCATCAAGGATGGAACAGCCTTTGCGGCGAGATTGAAAGAACCGGAAGCCCTTGCCCTACCCCCTTTGCGCGTGTTGGTGGCTGAGGACAACAAAGTGAATCAGCAAGTCGCACGACTTATTCTGGGAAAATTGGGTTGCAAAGTCGAGGTCGTCGCCGACGGTGAAGAGGCTGTATCCGCCTTCAATCGCTATAGCTATGACCTCATTATCATGGACTGCCAAATGCCTAAATTGGATGGATTCGATGCAACTCTGCAGATTCGTGAAATTGAGCGTGAAAATGGCCTCGATCCAATCCCAATCATCGCAATGACTGCTGGTGCATTGAAATTCAGAGACCGCTGCGTTGAAGTTGGAATGAATCATTTTATCTCCAAGCCGGTTCAACGCAAGGAGCTGTTGTCTGTTCTGCGAAAGCTTATTACGAGCAATTCATAGATCTGAATTATTATGCACGATCCCAGTAATCATTCCGCCCAACAGAGATTGCCAAATCAAGGCCCGAATGGCGCAGAAACACTGCTCACCGCATTGCTCGACAATGTGCCCGACGCAATTTTCTTCAAAGATTTGCAGAGCCGGTTCACTTGCATCAGCCGAGCGATGGTGGAGAGGTCGAATTTTAAAACAAGAGAGGAAATTCTCGGCAAAACGGACTTTGATCTCTTCGACGAAAAGCACGCCCGCGAAGCCTTCGAAGACGAACAGGCGATTATTCGCAACGGTAAACCTTTCTTTAATAAAATCGAAAAAGAGATTTGGCCCGACGGATCAATCTCCTGGGTGTCCACATCCAAAATGCCGTTATACGATGAAGATGGAGTAATCATAGGCACCTTTGGTATCTCCAGTGACATCACACGCCGGATGAGCGCCGAGTTAAAATTGAAAGACACTCAGAAGGAACTGCTCGAAGCCTCCCGGCTTGCAGGCATTGCCGAAATATCCAGTGGAATCTTGCACAATATTGGCAACGGCTTGAACAGCGTCAATACGACCAGCAATGTCTTAAGCGAGAGGCTCGCAAACTCGCGGCTGGGAAACCTGAGTAAAGTTGTGGACATGATTCGTTCGCATAAGGGCAACATCGGGCAATTTATAACTGATGATCCCAAGGGGTCGAAAATCCCTGAATATCTCATACAACTCGCGGAAATACTTCAGTCTGAGCAGGAAGCCCTCAAGGAGGAGGTACAGCAATTGCAGAAATACGTCGAGCACCTTAAGGCCATTGTGGCGATGCAACAGAACTACAGTCGAACATCGAGCCTGATTGACCGTGTGGCTCCTGAAGACTTGATGGAGGAGGCTTTAAAAATCAGTGAGATTTCACTAACCCGCCACGGGATCAACGTGCAGCGTAACTTCAAACAAGTCCCGATCATTGATGTCAGTCGTCACAAAGTCTTACAGATTCTGGTGAATTTTATTCGTAACGCAAAATACGCAATAGATGAGACCGGTCGCGAAGACAAACTTATCTCCGTTGGCCTCTGCTCGACCGAAGAGGGTCATGTAGCCTTCTCTGTTAGCGACAATGGTGTTGGAATTGACCCCGGGCTCCTTCCCAAGCTTTTTCAATTTGGATTTACCACCCGCGAGCAAGGGCATGGATTCGGTCTCCACGCCTGTGCCAATACAGCCAAGGAGCTTAAAGGCCGCATCGAAGTCGACAGCGATGGCAAGGGAAGAGGCGCTCGTTTCACCCTGGTGATCCCAGCCGAGCAGAAGTAGTTTCCGAAGTTTCGGAATTGCTGTCTGAACCAGAGGGAGCAAACTGCCCCTGATTACTATTCGTAAGAGAAAGATTCAACGGGAACGATTCCGGGCCATGTAATAGATCACTGGGTAAAGTATTAGCTCAAGGATGAAACTGCTGATCAATCCGCCGATCATAGGTGCAGCCATCCGGCGCATAGTATCTGCTCCAGCACCAACTGCAAACATCAAGGGCATCAGACCAATCATTGTGGTCATAACAGTCATGGTTTTTGGGCGTATTCGCCGGACTGCACCGTGGTGCACAGCCTGCCAGAGGTCAGCGGAGCTTTTTAACCATCCTTTCTCTTTCCATCGGTCGTGGCTCTTGTCCAGATACAAAAGCATTATCAATGATGTCTCAGCATCCAATCCCAGCAAGGCGATAATACCGACGACCACTGCAACTGAAAGATTGTAGTCGAGAAACCACAACATCCAAATAGCGCCTACCACGCTGAAACTAAGTGTCGAAAAAATCAACAGCACTCGCAACCAACTGCGGGTGGCGAACCACAGCAGCAGAACAATACCCAGGAGCGTCAAGGGGATCACAATGGCAAACTGAGCCCTTGCTCTTTCAATGTTTTCATACTGTCCCGACCAAGCCAGCGTGTAGCCCGGAGGCAGGCTCACTTCCCGCTCGACCACGGCCCTCGCATCGCGCACATAGGTGCCGACATCGATTCCACTGATATCGACATAAACCCAGGCCGTTAGACGGGCATTTTCACTCTTGATCATCGGCGGACCACCGGTCAGTTCGAAATCCGCTATCTGTTCCAGTGGAACCTGCCCACCGTCCGGCAGTGGCACCAGCAATTGCTTTAACCGCGGAAGGTTGTCGCGTAATTCGCGCGGATAACGAAGGTTTACAGGGAACCGTTCCAGGCCTTCAACCGTTTCGGTCACCGTCATCCCCCCGACAGCCGTTTCGATAACGGACTGTACATCCTCGACCGATAGACCATACTGAGCCAGCGCTCCCTGCCGCCTGGGCAGAATCTGCAAATACTTGCCACCCACTGTGCGTTCCGCGTAGGCGGAGGTGGTGTATGGAGCAGTTCTTTCACCCATCTGAATGGCCTGCTCAATCTCTGCAGCAATTGTCGAAAGTGTCTCCAGGTCCGGCCCCATAACTTTGATGCCTACCGGGGTGCGTATTCCGGTCGATAGCATATCAATACGCGCACGAATCGGCATGGTCCAGGCATTGGCGAGCCCAGGAAGCTGGACAGCGCTGTCGAGCCCTTCAATCAAGGTGCCATCGGGCAGCTCAAAACCATAGATCAGCTCATTCATGGTTATTCGTCTCGATTCTGACCAAATTTTCGACGGCAGCCATCTTGCCCAGGAAGGCCATTCGGTAAAGAACCGTTGGCGCGGAATATGACGCCACTGTTTGTCGTCCCGATGCAACGTAATGGTCGTCTCGATCATGTTCAGTGGCGCGGGATCCGTCGCGGATTCCGCCCTCCCGATTTTCCCATGCACATCTTTTACTTCTGGAAAAGCATAGATCAGGCGACTGGTCTGGTGCAGCAGTTCACGAGCTTTGTCGATACTCAAACCCGGCTCGACAGTTGTCGGCATGTAGAGCAGATCCCCTTCCTCAAGGGGCGGCATAAACTCAGTGCCGAGCTGACGAAAGGGCAACCAGAATGTTGTGAAAACCAAAGACACTGCCAGAAATAAAACCAACCAGCGAAAACGTATCGAGAAAGCCAGCACCGGGGTATAAACCCACTCGAGAAAACGGGTCAATGGATTGGCATCTTCATCTCTCAGCTTCTGTGGCACTACCACTATTGCAGCCAGTAGGATCCAGATAAGCGGCCCCCAATGCTGCCAGGGCGACCATTCCACGGGGATATACATGGCCAGCAGAATGGCCGGGACGAAGATAATAGCAGCACCTGCAAGCAGACTCTGCCAGCGGCGCCAGTTTTGTGACCATGGGGATTGGCGCACAAAATAAAGCATCAGTACAGGTGTCAAAGTAACAGCAAGCAAAGCGGCTGAAGCCATTGCAAAGGTCTTTGTGTAAGCCAGTGGGTGAAACAGACGGCCGGACTCCGCTCCCAGCAGGAAAACTGGAAGAAAGCTGACGGTAATGACCAGCAAACTGAAAAACAGTGTTGGTCCCACCTCCAAGGAAGCCTGCCGCATCAAATCGTAATGACTTTCATTGGATCCGCTGTGCCGTTGTCGTTCAAGGTGTTTGTGGGCATTCTCGACCAACACTATTGAACAGTCCACCATGACACCAATGGCAATGGCGATGCCACCCAAACTCATAATATTGGCATTGATCCCAAAAAAGGCCATAAGGCTTAAGCTCGCTAAGGAAGCCAACGGTAGCACAACGGCGGCTACCAGCGCGCTGCGCACATGCAGCAGGAAAAGGATCATGACAAGGGTTACAGCAAGCATTTCCTTCAGCAGCGTTGTACTCAGCGTTGCAATGGAGCGGTCGATGAGGTCGGAACGGTCGTAAGCCACTTGCACAGCAAGCCCGGCTGGTAGGCCTTGTTCCAGTTCCTGAAGTCGCTCACTTACCCTACGAATCGTGTCGCGGGCATTGTCACCATGGCGCATAACCACGATTGCTCCAACTGTCTCACCAGCGTCGTTCCAGTCGGCTACGCCCTGGCGAATCTGCGGCCCAATGTCGATGTTGGCAATGTCACCCAGTCGAACCGGTATGCCATCTTTCGAGCTGGTGATTGGGATCGCCTTTAAGTCTTCCAGCACCCGTGTGGTTCGGTAGCGTCTTTCGCTTATTCCATCCTGCGGCAATCCCTTCAACACATCGGAATCCGGCCTCCCCAGTAAACCCCGGCTCCAGACCATGTACTCCATTTCGCTCAGTTCCAACGAGCGGGCTCCAATATCCTGATTAGAACGCCGTATGGCATCCCTCACGGCATTGATACTGATATCGTAAGCCTGTAAGGTAGCTGGATCAACGGTCACCTGATACTGTTTCTCGTAGCCGCCAATGGATGCGACTTCGCTGACGCCGTCCAGTGCCGTCAGCTCGTAGCGCATATACCAATCCTGGAGTGCACGCATTTCAGAGAGGTCGATATCCGGTTGCAGCAGCGCTTCGCCCGTTAAGGGACAATCCTCGCGGGCATGCTGTCCGGTAAACACGCGAACCCTCTCGAGGCGTTGACGCAGTAGCACGTCGCTTCCGGCTTCGTCCCTGCTCGCATACCAGTTGTCCGTCTCCGGATCCCACCAGATACCCTGCGGATAGGCTGCGCTGTAGGGGCCGGTTTCCAGGACGTATTGATACACCCAGCCTACACCTGTTGCATCCGGCCCCAAACGTGAATTCGCAGCTTCGGGTAAACGGTCTGTTAAAGTGCTCAATTGTTCCAGAACACGGGTGCGCGCCCAATACATATCGGTTCGGTCTTCGAAGATAATGTAGACAAAACTGACGCCAAACATGCTAAAGCCCCGCACATCCCGCGTTTGTGGAACTGCCAACAAGGAACGCGTTAAAACGCTGGTAACCTGGTCCTCAACTACTCCCGGAGCCTGCCCCGGAAGTTCAGTAACGACCACAACCTGGGTATCTGAAAGGTCGGGAATTGCATCTACGGTAATCTCACGAATACTCCAAATGCCGACGCCGACAATACCCAGAGTGATCAGCAGCACCAGAAAGCGGTTGCGCAGGCAGGCATCAATCAGTTTTTCAATCATGACTGTTTACCTCCGACATGGTTGGCAGTGAATTCGCTGTGTCGTAGCAGGTCAGCATCGCCGCACCCCAGAGCGGGTTCAGCACTCGTCCCTCTCTTTGGACCCACCAACCGTTCTCACCAAAATCCGGAAACATTGGGCACAGAACCTTTTGCAGTCGTCCCTCCCAATCATCCGGGATACCTATCGCCTCGGCCAGAGCAATAAAGGCCCGACCACTCTTTTCGTAGGCCAGACGTACTTCCTGAATATCGTCAGTTTCGGGGATTCCTAATCCGCTCTCGCCCAACTCAGTCAGCCCCGGATCACCGCTGTCCAGCAGTTGCTGGGAACGGCGGAGGAGGCTTTCAATAGCGGAGCGCATACCCTCCGCATCGTCATCAACCAAACGGTCCCCGAGGTCCAGATAGGCATGTATCCAATCCACCCAGAGAGAAATGGATTCGGACTCCAGCCCTTCAACTTCGCTGGCTATCGGTCCATCGTCCTCGCTTTCCTCAATGGCAAAATCGCCATCAATTCGTTTCAACAGGGATTCACGCAAACGGCTTTCACTGTCGATTAGGAACTGTCCACTAACCACAACTTCCTCGCCAGATTCAACGCCTTCCAGAATCTGCACCCAGCCGCTTTCACTTTCAACACCAGCGACCACCTCGCGGGGCTCAAATTGTCCGCGACCCTTGTTGATGTAGACCATGCGGCGTGTTCCCGTGTCGAGCAGAGCTGCCCGCGGTATAACTACAGTAGATTCAGTTTCCTGACTGGAGAAATGCACCTTTGCAAACATGCCGGGGCGCAGCTGTAGGTCGGGATTGTCCAGTTCCATACGGGCCCGCGCCTGACGGCTGCGCCCATCCATGGTTGGATACAGGTAGTCCACCTTCGCTTCCGTAACCTGTCCCGGAAATGCATTGAACTGGATTCTTGCCGCAGAACCTTCTTTGACCATTGTCAGCTGGTTCTCATAGACGGCGGCCTGCAGCCAGACACGGCTGAGGTCGGTAATTTCGAGCAAGAGACCACCTTCTCCAAGGCGGTCACCTCTGTAGGCGCCAATCCGCTCGACGATACCATCGACCGGACTGTAAACGCGGTAAGTCCAATCGACTTCTCCCTGAGTTTCCCATTCGGCGATCTGATCGGGATGAACGCCGAGAATTCGCAACTGCCGTCGCGCCGCCTCGATCAGGCTGTCACGCGTTCCCGACTGGCGCAACAGGCTGATCAACTCCCCAGCGGCGTTAAGCACGCGAGGGCTATGAATTTCCGCTACGACCTGACCCGCTTTAACGGGCTCTCCGCTGCGGTTGACGGCAAGCTTTTCAATATAACCCTCGCTGCGAAGAACCAGTTTATGCAATCTGGACTCGTCGACAGAGATGGCTCCGAAACTGAACAGATCGCGCTCCAACGGCCGGTATTCCGCAGTCGCAACCCGAACACCAATGCTCTGCACCATGTTTGGATCCAATCCCAGGGTTCCGGTGAGCATCGATGGCTCAAGCGGTGTCAATTCCATGCCACACACTGGGCAGTAGCCAGGTTCCGGTTGGATGATCCATGGGTGCATTCCACTTATATACCATTGTGTATCACCGTCTTCATTACTATTGTCATGCTCATGTCCAACACCGTCCGAGCTGGCGGATAATTGACCGCCCAGCCAGGCTCCGGTCAAACCAGCTGCGAGCAGGCTGAGCGTAAAAATCAAAAGGGTTTTCATGCGCGGTCCTACTTTGGACGGATCGCTGATTTTGCAGGAATGAGATTCGGGAGTTTCCATGTCAGTTAAAATGTTGGGATTGGTGTCGACAATTCGTTTACGCTCTCTCCCTGTAAAAAACGGAGGGACACGTCTGAGAGCTGTAAATCCAAACGAGCGCTCAAAGCCTCACGTTCGAGATCGAGCAGCAGACGCTGTGTTTCCAGTAGGGATACCAGATCCCCCCGGCCGCTGCGGTAGGCTTCAATCTCGGCCTCCAAAGCATTTTCCGCGCGTGGGATTAATCTGTTTTGAAAGCGATCCGCCTTGCGGTTCGCGTCTTCGTATTCGCGAAAGCTGCGGTCCCATTGGTCGCGCCATTCCGCCTCAACATCCGCACGTTGAGCCCGCGCACTTCGGGTGCGGGCGCGGCTTTCGGCGACGGCAGCCGTGTTGCGCTCCCGCCATACAGGCAGGTTAAAGGAAAGCATGACCATGAATTCGTCACGAGCCGGGCCGGCATTGTCCATCCACTCCGCACCCAGCATCCAACCTGGGCGGTTTCCATAGCGTGTGGAGCGCTCCGCTTCCTCGGCCGCGCGTTCCTCATAAAGGTAACTCTGGAACAATGGATGGTCGAACGGCAGCTCACCCGAGCTGTGTTTCTCCCCTGCTTCATCCCACAGTGAACCCTCCGGCCTAAGTTCAAACGGGCTGTCTCCCGACAAGCCCATTGCTCGCTTAAGGCGACTAGCAGTCACATCAATACGGGCCTTTTGCGTATCGATCGAATCCTCCAGCCGATCCAGCTGTAATTCCATGCGGAGCAGTTCCGATGTGCGAGCCCGGTCATTGGCCACCCGCGATTCAACCACCTCTATCATCGGCTGGACAAGGTCAACGTGACGCCTTAACAGAGCCAATTCCTCAAAGGCGAAGGCCCATTGCCAGTATGCGTCTCTTACGGAGCGTGCAATTTCAAGACGGCGTAATTCATAGACGGATTCCGCAGCTTCCCCTCTCAAGCGACTCGCCTCGCGCTGACTGGATAAAGTACCGGGCCAGGGAAAGCCCTGCCGAACTGACACTGTCTGGCGCGTATCCATGCGCTCCAGAAAGTAGCCCCAGGAAACTTCAGGGTCAGGTAAGCTGCCAGCCTGGAGTGTCTGTTGACGGGCGGCGTCTGTTTCGGATTCGGCAACCTGTAGATTTCGGTGATTGTTCAGTGCGAACTGAACCAACGAATCGACGTCAATAGTGCGCAAATCGGCAAGAAGGTTTCCCGCCAAGAGGCAGGTGGATACTATGGGGAATAGGGTTCGGTACATAATTCGACGTAATTGGACGGTGTGGCAAGCTTCGGAATAGTCCGAAGCGGAAACAGAGGTGCATTCAAGGTAAGCACCTCACCGGTCAATTACGTCGATCAAATAAGCCAGCGACAATGGAGCGTGCGCAATGCCGCCGCAGGCGGCGGCTTCCAATAGCCTTGACGGAATGTCAGCTTTTCAGTGTCAGGAAAGCGACGCTCAGTGTGGAAGCGAAGAGAAACCGCAGCAGTCAGCAGTACAGACGAATCCGGTCGGTCCTTTGAAACCCATTCTGTGAGGTCACTGCCGGCACAGGCTTCGCCGCAACTAGAGTTGGAATCAGGCGCCTCACTCCCCTTCTGCGGTTCAGGCATGCCGCAACACGCGGCATGTTCAACAATAGGATCTTCCAGCGAAAGCGCGCCAAATGCACAGCAACAGAACGGAACCATCAAGATCCCGGCAATCAAGCTACTCAGTGTTCGCGAAAAAATCACCGCCTTCTATTGTCAAATGTCAGCCCTCTATCTGAGCCTGGATAAATTGTATAAATCCTTCCAACCCTCCCTGAGGGAAGCCTACATTGTGGTCCAATACGTCACCTTCAGCGGACACGAGCACCACAGTCGGGAAGTACTGAACGCCAAAACGCTGTGCCAAAGCGTGGTTATGGGCGGATTGCGCCTCCGACAATTCGGTCTGACGAGGAAAATCGAGGTCAACCAGAACCAGATTCTTGTCCGCGAACTCCTTGAACTCGGGCTTGCTCAAAACCTCCTTGTTCAGTTGAATACAAGGGGGGCACCAGTCAGAGCCGTGGAATTCCAGAAGGATGATTTTACCTTCCTCCTTCGCCTTCGCTTTCGCCTCTTCAAAGTCGAGCAACCAACCCTCCTTCGCCGGTGACGCTTCCAGAGT
>JBJHBN010000022.1:0-12231 GCA_050485505.1 Opitutales bacterium
GGTATTGAGCAAAGGGTTTGCGCAGGTCGTAGTTGGCGGTGGACAGATAGAACAGAGCCGGGGCATACGAAGCGGACGGCGCACCGGCCGGCAGTTGCTGGCGATGCTCGGTGGCATAGGTGTGACGCAACTGGTGCGGGGTGACGGTCAGCGGGCTCCCATCGGGGCCGGTCAGTCCGCTGCTCGCGATGGCGGTGGCGAGCCGGTTGCGGACGCGCACGGATCCGAGTCGGCGGCCACGTTGAACGAACAGGAAGTCGGTCGGTGCACCGTCACGGGGGTGGGGCAGGGCTCGCTGGGTGCCGCGGTTGGCTACCCAGGCGTCGAGGGTCGCGAGGGTGTCGGCGTCCAGGGGCACGGACCGTTCGGTGGCCATCTTTCCCAGCGGGACCCGAAGCCATGTGCCGGCGGGGCCGTAGTCCACCACGGCGTCCAGTGGCAGGTCAAGGGCCTCGCCAAACAGGTCATCGCTGCTGACCACCCCGGGGCTCTCACCGTCCGGGAGTGGAATCTGGTTGATGGCCTCGCCCGGAGCAGAGAACAGGACGGCGCGCTTGAGCAGGGAACGCAGTTCGCGAATATTACCTGGGTAGCGATAATGCAGCAGGCGCTCCATTGCTTCACTGCTCAATTCGACACTGTCCTTGTTGAACTCGCGGGCAAACTCGTTCAGGAAGTGAGCGGTCAGCAGGGGAATATCACTGCTGCGTTCCCGCAGAGGTGGCACGGTCAAAGTAAAGGTTTCCAGACGATAGTAAAGATCCTCCCGGAAGTTGCCGGCTTTGACCTCGGCCTGCAGATCGCGGTTGGTGGCGGCAACGATCCGTGTATCCACAGTCTCCTCCTGGGAACTGCCCACCGGTCGGACCGATTTGTCCTGCAGAAAGCGCAGCAGCGAAGCCTGCAGCGGCAGTGGCAATTCGCCAATTTCGTCGAGAAAGATTGTGCCGCCTTCCGAAGCGCGGAAAAGGCCAGAGCGGGCCGCATCCGCGCCAGTGAATGCACCTCTGGTATGTCCGTAGAGTTCGCTCTCCGCGAGGCCCTCTGGAACAGCGGCGCAATTGAAAGGAATGAATGGCCCTTTGCTGCGTTGACTGCGGGCGTGGATCTGACGCGCAACCAGTTCCTTCCCCGTACCGCTTTCGCCTGTGATCAGGATAGATTCATCCGTCTGTGCGAGCTGTTCGATGGCAGACAGCAATTTTTTCATCGACTTGGATTCGCCGATGATAGCGCTGCCGCCCTCATTGCTCCTGCCATTTTTCATTTCGTGCAGTCGTTGCCGCAGGTCATAGAGGTCAAGTGTCTTGCGAACCAGCACGCCCAGGTGGTCGAGGTCCACCGGCTTGGTCAGAAAATTGTCCACCCCCTGTTTGAGGGCGTTAACTGCATCCGGAATCGTTCCAAAGGCCGTAAAAATGATAAACCCTGGACGCGGTTCCAGATCCTGCACGGCCTTGAACAAATCCAGGCCAGTCGCATCGCCCAGACGAAAATCCGAAAGGATCAAACTCGGAACCGACTCCCGGATTGACTTTAAAGCCTCGCGCACAGAGCTAGCCACAAAAATTTCCCTGCCCTTCTGCTGCAGATCATCTGCGAGTAAAGGCCTCAGGGAGTCATCATCTTCTACAACAAGAATCGAATGCATCATGTTTGCTTTTCAGGTTTACGCAAAGCCGGAAGGAACAGTTCAAAGCCCCCCCGCTGTTCAGATTCATTCCAGCGATAACGGACCCAGCCATCGTGTTCGTCCGCCACCTGCCGAACCAGCGACAGGCCCAGCCCGCTGGACTGGGCCGACTGGTTGGTAGTGGTAAAGGGTTCAAACAGCACATCTCTCAACTCGGGGGCTACCCCCGGGCCGTCGTCGGAAATTCGATAGAGGATTCCATCCTCGCCGCTTTCAAAGGCCACCTGGACCTCCGAATTGGCCCACTGCAGGCCGTTCTGTATCAGGTTTTTCACTGCCAATTCCACGCGAAACGCATAGCCCAGGACCGAAGCATCAACAGAGCCCTCGACCCGTACCGGAGTCTCCGACTCGCCAACTGCCGCCCGCGCGCGGCGCACCGCGCTCTCAAGCAGATCCGATGGACGGTATTCGGAGCTCTCGCCCTTCTGCCCTTTGCCAAAATCCACCACCTGCTGGATAAAGTTCGCCATACGGCGCACTTCATCCCGCACGCCCTGAAAGCTGCGCGCCGGTTCGGCATCCTTCACCTTACGCAAACCCAACTGCGCGTGTGCGTCGATGGCGCTTAAGGGTCCGCCCAGCTCGTGGGTTAGAATGCTGGCCATTTGGCCCATTGAAGCCAGCCGCTGCGACCGCACCAGCCGCTGTCTCAGCATGTCTTCCATATCCTGCTTATCACGCACTTCCTGCTGAACCCGCTCGATGGAATCGAGCATTTCGTTGAACGACTCCGCCAGTTCAGCTATCTCACGTGGCCCAGCCGGCTGCACCCGCTGCCCCGAAAGCCCTTCCGAAACCTTGCGCATCGTCTGCCTCAAATGCTGAATCCGCCGTCCAAATGCCGCCTGATAGCCAAGGATCATAATCAGGCACAATAGCACAATCCCCAGCACCACCAGCAGGATCATTTGCAGACGAAAGTCCGCGATCGCACTGTCGATGTCCTCCTGTCGACGCGAAATCTGCAACAAGCCCACCGGCCTGCCAAAGTCATCCTGGAGCGGAACAAAAAATGAATAGGTCCAAGTGCCCTCAATTTCATCGTAGTCCCCATAGGCTTCGGGCGAGCGCGCCAATTCACTCAAATCATCCCGCTGCCGGTAACTGCGCGGTTCTCCCGTCTGCAGCAACAGCTGCCCATCCGCATTGAACAGGTAGGCCCCATACAGTCGTGAGAAGCTGAAAATTGAGTTCAGAGCCTCCGAAGCCGACAGCAGATCCCCACGCAACATTGCATGCCGCAGCGAACCCTCAATCGACCGCCCGATGATCTCAAGGTCCTCCTGCAAGCGCTCCTCCGCCTGATGTTCCCCCTGCCGGGAGACCATGAACACCATCGTCCCAATCACCAAAATCGATGGCACCCACAAAAACAGAAGCAGATAGAAGAATGCCGGCAACCTCAGCGGAAAGAATGTTAGTCGAAAAGACACGATCCCAAACCTAGCCCGAGCCAAAGCCATCTGTCAAACGACCGCGGCCAACCCATCCGTAGCCGCGATCGCCCCGAGCGCGGAATCCGACCCATCGCTCTTCACCATTGCCCCGCTGTGCGCCGGAGGCCGTCGCACCTACGATCGACGCAGCGACTTATCTTTTCCCTTTGCGAAAACCTCCGAAATGAATCTGATCCATTGAATGGAAATCTGTTTTCTCGGTACCGGAACCTCGCAAGGAGTTCCAATGATCGCGCACGATGCTCAAAATCTGGACCTCAAAAACCAACGCAACTGGCGGACCCGGACCAGTGTCCACGTCACCATGGGGGATTTCCACATCCAGATCGATGCCGCGCCGGAATTCCGTCTACAGTGCATTCACAATGACATCCGCCAGGTCGATGCCTTCATCCTTACCCACGGACATGCCGACCACGTCCTCGGCATGGACGACCTTCGCCGCTTCATTGACCTCCGCGAAGGCCACGCCCTACCCGTCTACGGCACCGAGGAAGGTCTCGACCGGGTCAAAGCCATTTTCCCCTATGCCATCCGCGACAAACCGGTGTTCAAAGGCTATCCGGCCTTCCAACTCAAACCCATGCCCGAGAGCCTGAAAGTACCCGGCGGCACCATCCACTCCTGTCTCCTCCCGCACGGCAGCCTCGAAGTCCTCGGCCTCCTTTTCGAAGAAACAGCAACCGGTCGCAGGCTTGCCTATTACACAGACTGCAAACGCCTTTCCGACCGCGCCATCGCCCTTGCCCAAGGTGCCGATGTCGTCGTTCTCGACGCCCTCCGCCCCATGCCCCACCCCGCTCACATGTCCATCGACGAAGCCCTCCAAGCCGCCCAAACCCTCGGCGCCCGCAAAACCTACTTCACCCACATGACCTACATGATCGACCACGAACGCGACAGCGCCCAACTCCCCCCAAACATCCACTTCGCCCACGACGGCCTCCGCGTAGAGCTGTGAATAGCCCCTGAACTCCTCAAAAAAACCTCATTTTTCCTTGCCAATAACTTTCCCTTTCTCCTTATTCCACTCCTTCCAGTGAGCCGGACTAGCTCAATTGGTAGAGCAGCGGACTCATAATCCGTTGGTTCTGGGTTCGAGTCCCAGGTCCGGTACCAATTTCCCCAAAGGCCATTGACACGAACCGTCAGGCCAGTCCTCCAAACGAAAACCACGTGGAGGACCCGCTCCGTCGGGGCTCGATCCAGGACACAGGCCCGGCCTAAGCAAACGCGTTGTCAAACCGTTTCCTAACTTGAGTTCGTGCTGTAGGCGCGGGCTGGGTTTTGCACAAAAAGGGTATTGAAGGCAGATGGGCTGAGGCCTGAGGCTTCGAGTTGGGGCCAGAATGTTTGCAGCAGATAGCTGAGTCCGGGCTTGCCACCGTGGCTACGCCAGTAGGAACGGCGAGCGGCGTCCATACCGAGCATGATCTGTTCGCCGTAGCCTTCGGAAAACAGGTTGAGGATGAGGTCGCGGGTGGGATTGCCTTTTTCTCCGGGCCAGCGGAAGGCGGAATCGTATTCGACAAAAACACCGGTCGAAAGAATTTCACGGTGATAGGAAAGGTCTGGCAGACGGTCGGTGTGTGACAGTACAATGGAATTCGCCGCCACGCCGAGTTTACCCAACCATTCGACCTGTTCCAGGGCAGCGGTTCCCTGTTCGGTGTGGGTTAGAATGGGTACGCCGGTTTGAATATGCGCGCGGGCGGCAGCGGCGAAAACTTTCTTCTCGTGAGCGTTGAGCTGGTCGCGACCGGAGGCGACTTTGATCACACCGGCTCTGGCTGCGTCGCGCTCAACGGGAGCACCGCTGTAGTCGTTGCGGTCCACGCCCTGCTCAATGTCATCAATAAAACGCAGGGCGATCTCGTATTCCGACTCAGTATCACTCCAATGGGTGGGTGGATAGTACTTGCGCAGGTGAATGCCGGTCGGGCAGACGATGTGAACCTTCGCGCCCCTTGACACCTGCACCAGCTTGCGGATGTTGCGGCCGCAATCACAGGGCATGGAATCGACCATTGCCCGGCCTCCGGCAGCGTGAAAGGCAACCAACTCATCAATCGCCCGAGGCGCGTCGGCGAGCAGGAAATCCGGATACTGCTCTGTCACGTAACTCTCATCGATAATGATGTGCTCGTGAGCATAACAGACGCCTAACAGCGACGGATCAATGTCCCCAAGCACAGTTCGGATAGAAGACTTTGCAACGGATGGGGAATTCATGATAATTGGGATTCAAAAGCGCAGACGGCAGCGCCGAGAATGCCAGCGTCTTCAATTAAATCAGATGACTCAATGGTGACTGGAGGGCTCTGCCGTGAACGAAACAAGTGACGCGGAACCCGATCGCGAAGGTAGTCGAGAAAATGCGCGCTGGCATGGGCTCCCCCGCCACCGATAACAATGCGTTCTGGGGCATAGGCGTGCACGGCGTTTACGAGTATCCACACCAGTCTCCGCCGCCATTGCCTGAATGTATGCACGCAAAGGCGGTCATTGGCTTCATAGCCTTCAACCACCGCACTGAAGTCGATTGATTGGGGATCCTGAAAATAGCGCTCTGCCAGGCAGGAGTCGATACCGCGCTGAAGGCCATCCCGAACCGCCATAGCAAGGGCTGTCGCCGAGCAGAGCGATTCCCCGGTACCTTCCGCATTGCTCAGACAGAGTTTGCTGCCGTCGCACTGAATAACGAGATGGCCGAGTTGAGTGCCAAACTGCAACTGAGGATCCCGTAGAATGCGTCCATCCAACAATACGGCTGAGCCAAACCCGGTTCCAATTGTGAGCGAAACCGCCCAACTGCAGCCGCGGATTTTGCCGAATTGCATTTCCGCCATCAAGACTGCGCGCGCATCATTCTCGGCAACAACAGGAATTCCCGTTGCCGCTGCAAGCTTTGGGACCAGTGGATAGCCTTCGAGATCCTTGAACTTTCCGGGTAAATAAACCGCACCCTTTTTCGGGTCGACCGCACCGGACAGGCCAAGTCCGATCCCCTGTGGGTCCTGTCGCATGTGCTGACGAATCGCACGCACTTCCTCGACCAATGTTGCCAGAAGGACCTCCGGCCCCTCCTGTGCCGGGCAAGTGCGGATACGCGCTTCACCAACCAGCCCTGCCTCGCTGACCGCACCGCTTTTGATCCGGCTGCCGCCGACATCCAATCCAATGGCGTAGTTCATTTCGGAGTCTCCAGTATCGCCCCTAATTGACGCAGGCGTGCCTGCAGATTGCCAGAATCCAGTTCCGCTGGCAGCTGATTGGCAAAAGACGCCAGAGCGGCCGCGGTCCCCGCAGCCTGGCCCATAGCCATGCACTGACCCATGGATCGCACACTCGCATGGGCATCGTGCGTGGCAGAAAAACAACGTCCGGCCACCAGCAGGTTGATCGGCTCCTGCGGCAGCAGGCAGCGGTAAGGGATGCCAACGCATTCGCCCTCGGGCAGGTATTGCCACTTGGTGTCGGAGCCAGGATGGTGGTCCTCAATCGGCGCCCCGCAGAGGCCAATCTGGTCGTCAAACTGACGCGCCTCGAGAACATCGTCGCGATCGAGCCGATACATGCCGTGCACCCGCCGGGTCTCGCGGATGCCGATCTGCGAGCCAAACCCGATCAATTCGGCCTTTTCATAACCAGACACCTTGTCCTTGAGAAAACGTACATACTCAAGCGCCTGGCGACGTCCTTCCATTTCGGCTTCACTCAGAAACCCGGGGTCCGTCGCGTTAATGACTTTCCCAGCACGGCGCTCAAAAGAGCGGATCCGCGTCATGACTGTCGCAATGACTCCGTCCACCGGGGTCGGGTGATCGCTGCCTTCCTTCCGCGGCAGCTGATAATCGCCACTGTCGGCGGCTTCAGCCATGAGTTCGTGAAAGCGCTGCTTGCTGACCTCCTTGCGACGTGCGAGATCTACATTGCACATCTTGAAGGTCGTTGTCAGGGTTTGCGCGGGCTCCTGCTCTCCTGCCAGTTCATAGGAAAGCCCTGCGTAATGACAGAGGTCGGCGTCGCCCGAGGCATCAACAAACACTTTTGCAGAGATCCTGCGCAGACCTGCCTTGGTCGCGACAACCACTCCCGCAATCAGCCCCGATTCCATGATCACATCCTGAACCCAGGCGTAAAGCAGTATCCGCGCAGCCGATTCGCGTACCCGCTTTTCCCAGACAACTTTGAGATACTCAGGATTGTAGGTAATACCGGTTCCCGCGCCGTAGGTATTGGGGCGTTCGAAACACATGCCATAATCACGGAGGCCTGAGACGATGCTATCCGGGATGCCCCCAACCACCTTCTTCGCTCGCTCGCCCGGCGTGTAGAATCCGTAGAAGGTATCGAGGACTGCCGTACTGGTGCCCCCGAGAAAGCCGTAGCGGTCGATCAACAGCGTATCCGCCCCTGCCTGCGCAGCTGCGATTGCGGCCGTGGCCCCGGCGGAGCCCGAGCCAACGACAAGGACGTCACACTGGAGGTCCGCCTTCATCCGCTGACACACCAACCGCCGTCAACCGTCAACACATCCCCAGTTATCATGCGGGCGTCCGGACTGAGCAGGAAAAGGGATGCGCGGGCAACGTCATCGGCATCGATCAAATCGCCTGCGAGGGGTTGTTTGCTTTTCATAAGTTCGAGTATATCCGGATTCTCCTGGGCCCGCGCGCTCATAGGGGTTCGGATCAAAGCGGGCGCAATGACATTGGCGCGTATCTTATGCGGCGCGTAGCAAGCGGCCATGGATTTGGTCATACCAATGATGGCCCCTTTGCTGGCCGCATAGGCATGGGTTGCAAAGTATTCTGGCGAAGGGGCGAATCCCAGAACGCTGGCCATGTTTAGAATCACCCCACGCTGGCCGTTTTCGTCAAGGTCCTGATCCAGCATCCGTCGGATCGCCGCCCGGCACATGAAGAACAAGCTCTTAAGATTGGTATCGAGTGTCATTTCCCATCCGGCGTCCGTACACTCGTGCACCGGGCCGTCGCCAAATTTACGTCCACTAATGCCCGCGACATTATAGAGCGCATCGATGCGCCCGTAAGCATTCACGGTTTGCTCAACAATGGTCTCGGCGCTGGCGGGATGGGTCAAGTCAACGGCGAGCCATTCACACTGCCCTCCGCCTGCGCGGATCGACTCTGCCAGCTTGCGACAGTTGGCTTCGGTGCGACTGGCCACCATCAGGCGACAGCCCTTTGCCGCGGCCAGACGGGCGGTGCTGGCAGCAATGCCCGTCGAACCCGTTATCACCCATACCGCCCCCTCACTCATAAAGGTGCCTTAAGCTTTTGCGGTAGGCCTCGTAGAAGGCCTCCAGTTGATCCTCCGCAGGTGTGTCCCCAACGAACTGATGACTCGGCAACATCACGGGCTTCCGGCCCTTTTGCAAAAGCCGCTCGGCAACGCCGCAACGCAGCATGTTGATCAGCATTCCTCCGGTCAGGGTTGAAACCGGACCGGTTCGCCATTCGAGACCCTCCAGCTCCAGCACGCAGTCTCCGGGAGGAGCGTGGTTGTCGAGCACGATATCGGCGACATCAATCAGTTTTTTGCCTGAGGAGTGGTTGGCTTTGGAACCTTTGCAGTGCTCCCGGGAGACCACCGCGATCACCGGAAGCCCTCGCTTGCGCGCGCCCATTGCCATTTCAACGATGACAGGCCGGATACCGCTGGTGGATATAATGATGAAGGCATCGTTGGGGCCAAATTGATAACTCTTGAGAATCTCCTCGGCGTAACCTTCATACTTTTCGAGGTGCAGGGGCGGCCGCAGCCCATTGCTGCCGATTATATTGGCGTGGTTCGAAAGCGCCAGTTCCACCAGCGCCACAAAACCGACAAAACAACCTTGGCGGGGAGTCATCTCCTCGCACATCATGCGCGAGTGGCCATTGCCGAAGAGAAAGACCAGCCCTCCTTTCGCGATGCGGTCCGCGCACAGTTCGGCGGCCTCCTCGACCGCGTTTAATTCCGCTTCCCCGAGCTTTGCGAGAATGGATTGGGTGGATTCAAAATAAGCTTTTGCAGCATTCATAATTTGTAGAAAAAAGATTCGCGGAAACCCGGGGTTCAGCCCACGAGGATTCTTGGGTAGCGTCGGGAGGTCAGGATGTTTGCCCGCAGGCGACCGACCTCAATCTTCCAGCTATCGGAGTGTTTTTCAACCCGGGCGACCGGGGGATCAATCTGGTCCCGGCCGCGGGCACAGAGGACGGTCAGGATTTCGTGATCCAACGCCTTCGGCGTTCCGACCTCAATGCAGGGAAAGTGACCCACTGAGCGCGGCACCTCCAGCTCAGTCAAACGCAGCTCCGGCTCTACATGAGCGAATACCTGACCGTGCAAACGGGCCTTCGGTCGCCGAATGATAAAACGGTTGTCCCCCTCCAGCTCGAATTCGGCCTCGCCATCGCGGTTATCCGGGAAAAAGCGCAGATTCACCTGTTGCGGGCGGTAGCGCAAACGAACCTGATCAAAGACCACAATGATATCCGGCTTGAAGTAGATCAGGCTGCGAACGACTTTAAAAATATGGTAGTTATCAATTCGGTATGCTGCTGTAGCGTCACTGGTCCACCAAACTTCGGCCCCACGATCCTGGTAATGGACTGTATTGGCAAAGGACAAGCCATCGTTGGTCCCTTCTTCACCTTGGTGGTATTGCTGCCCCTTGCGGTCTACCAGCACTGAATTGTGCCCCGCGGTCAATCGCAGTAAAAAACCGGGGTCGCGGTAGTGGTAGGCTGCATTGAATTGGTCCGTCAGCAGGCGTTCTCCATGGATCTTGAATAGAAAATGGTTACGATCGGCATGCTCATGCGCCGATGGCCCTCCGCCACGAAATGCGAGCACCGCGTCCTCCGGCTCCCATCCCGTACGACAAAAGATCCACTCCAAGCGAGTCCGAAGGTTCATCAGGGAAGGAGGTGGCGTCTCACTGGGAAGGTCCGGGTCATACCAGAGCATATCGCGAAAGGTTCTGGGCTCAGATGCCTTTTCTGCCAGGTATTGGGCCAGAGGATTCTTACCGTGTTTGGAAATCCATCCCCCGACACAGGGAAAGACGTTGGCTCCGGAATCACCGAAATTGACTGGTTCCGGCGAGCCGTCCGGACGGAGTCCTGACTGCATCCCGAGCAGAAAGCGAACCGTTCCGTCAAGGTTCGCTTTGGCAACCCAGTCGATGTCACCCACGGCGCGCATGTGGGCATCGAAAAAATTCAATAAAGTGCGCAAAGTGTAGTTCGTGTAGCCCACTCCCTCAAAAAAGCTGCCATCCTCCTTGAACAGTGTGAGCACCCGAAAACTGCTTGAGATGGCCTTTTCAAGCCACTGCTCAGCACGGTCGTCGTGTCCGTAAAGCGCCAGAGCAGCTATCCCCAGACTCGCCGTCGGCACAGCCCTCAGGTTATTGCCCCCAAGGATCATCGGCCAACGACTCATATCGAGCCCCTCCAGGTGTGGATAGCCATCCGCGACCCGCCAGCCAATGACTTCATCCGGATGATCCATCCCATGGATTGCCCGGTGCAGAGGAACACATGCTTTTTCGGCTATGTTATCCAGCACTTTCCGGTTGAGACTTTCACTCCAGTCATCGCCCAGAGCTTCACGCAAAAAAAGCAAGGTGGCAGAGGTCAGCGAGGCACGTTGAACTCCAATAACATAGGGTCCATCTCGCAAAAAGTCCCACTCCGGTAGCCCAAGCAAAACATCGATACAGACCAAAATCGCTTCCTTCAGCTCTTCCCTGGGCTCGACGATCTGAACAATGCCGGCTTCGCGCAACCGGCGGCAACACTCCCGCAGACCCGCATGCAGGTCTCCGCTTTCGCTTAAAGCCTCCAACTCCTCAATCAAAGAGGAAGCAGGGCGCGCCTTCCACTCATTAAAAGTCTCAGCAAGCAATGGACTCCGAGCACTTCTACGGATGCGTTCAACTTCGTTCGCCTCAAAAAACAGGGCGGCTTCACTTCGGATATTCATAGTGCAGGCTACTGGACAAAAAAGAGGTTCATCTCCTTTCTACTTGCCGAAGCCAGGCTTGTGGATAACCAACGGGGTTTATGGTAAATTTCAAACCTCCGCCCACACACGCTCAAAACGGGCTATCCTTCCTTACTACTCGGTGAATCCGTAATAGTAACGCTGCAAAAGTTCCTCAGCTTCACCGCTGGTCTCCATACGATTGGCTGCACGTTTGAGCAGTGGATTAAGCAGATTGAGGAAGCCCGGCGCCCGAGTGTCACTGAGTTTTACAAAAAGCGCTATATGCCCAAAGTTCTCAGGCCTGCCGTAATCGTCAGTGTATCCGTCACGGGTAAGCCCATATAAAAGATAAAGGGCTTTCTCAAAACCAGCGCTTCCCGGCTCGATCTTTACCTGAAAGCGGATTCGCTCTGCGCCAGGATTGTAGAAACGATGAACTTCACCAGGCAAAGCTGCCAATTGCTGCCCAGGCTCCAATAAATGGTTCTCACCTTCATGTTCCACTCCCAACCCCCCTTCAACAGCAATAAAAGTTTCTGCAAAGCGTCGATGGGAATGCGGGGTGTTGCCACCCTCCGGACCCAGGTCAATCTCAAGCAATGTATAGGCACCCTCGGTTTCGTAGGAGTATTTCAAAAATGTCACGGTATCGTCGAAAACCGGATTGTGTATCTGCCGGATAAGATTCGGAGGCGTGTCGAGTCCGAGATCGAAATCTTCGTCGACTTCGAACCGGACCTGAGAAGACCAAATAGTCCAAGCGCCGAGCAACACGGCGACCGCAGCGAGAATTGAGAGAAAAACCTTCATCTGAGTTAACGAAAAAAACGAATCTGCATACTCTTCAACACTACATGCAGAACATCAAACATTTTATAATTACTGGAATAGCCGACCGACGAAGGAGCTTAGAGCCGATGAAAAATTCGGCGATTTTTTTATTTTTCGGCGACCACCTTTTTCTTCACGTCTCTTTTGTTCGGATGCGTCATATTTTTATATGATTCTGTGGGTGGTTTTTGGGGTTTACGAACTGTTTATTTGGATTTGGTGGCGGGGGGGGGGCGTGGGCAG
>JBJHBN010000023.1:0-12120 GCA_050485505.1 Opitutales bacterium
GTATCCGCCTGCCCGGCCTTCTTCAGGAAAATGTCTAGCGGCACCACTTCGGCGGCATCGGGCAAGGCGTTCAGAATACTTGCCACGTGGCCGACGCTCTGTGATTCCCGCACGTGGATGAGTAGGAAGTAGGGCCGTTTCTGATTGAGCCGCATCAATTCTTCCAGGTCCGCGACAGCCTCCTCGGGTGGGCGGCCCAGTCCAAGGTAGTAGTCGTAGGAAATGAAAGGAACGCCGTCACGGTTATCAAAGGTGCGTGCGGCTCCGTAGCCGTTTATGAAGCCGATGACGTCGGGGAAGGCCTGGTAGTAGCGGTCTACCAGCTCTTCGGGGAGGTCCTGGTTGCCGACGTGGCGGTTGCCTTCGGAATAGTCCATAATTTCCATGACCCGCAGATCCAGCAGTTCATGGCGCTCTCTGGTCTTTTCCATCAACGGCCAGAAATGCTCTTCAGGAATCGGTTTCGGATACATATAGCCCGGGCCGGAAAGTCCGCCCGCGATGAAGTAGTCATTCGGTGTGGCGCTTTCGTTGAAATACTGGACCGCTGCTGGTGAGAGCCAGCTCCAGCCGCCGGTCGGTTGCCAGGCATAGGGAATCTCACCCCGTCCTTCGAGTTCCCAGGCGCCAATGCCCATGCTGTCGGTTTGGATCAGTGAGATGTAGACCTTTTCTTCGGGAATCAGGATTTCATCGGGTTCGACGTTGTGATTGTTGCGAAACTCAAATCCGGGAGTGAAGGGGATCTGGGTATTGAAGCTGATGTTGGGTAGGCTGTTCAGGCCTTCCATGTTGTGGCCGTAACTGGAGGTCAAGGAAACGTGCTGGCCTTCGGTGTCCTTTGAGTATGAGTGCCAGCCCATGATCAGGCTGCGTGGATTCAATTCTTCGAGGATTTTGCGGTGCAGGATCATTTCCTCAACGTCTTCGGGATTGGCCGACAGGTCGGTCTGGAATGCGCCGCGGAAAATGCCGTAGTCGGCGATGGCCGGTTCCATCCGGCGGCTGTGGAAGAAGCCCCCTTGCCAGACGGCTATATCCTTGTTTGAGCGCTCCCAGTAGCGGTCCATGGCGATTTCAAAGATTTCCGCGTCAGTCATGCCGTTGAATTGACCGCGGTAGTCCTCGACCATTTCAAGTCCGATGGCTTCGGCCCGGGGAATGTTTTCCTCGTCGACTACCAGCACATTGTCCAGGCCGGCGCGGGTGAAGGCCAGCATCAGGGTCAGGCGTTCATCCTTGTCCCAGACCACATAGCCTGTCGCATGGTGGCCAAGCGTTTCGAGTGCTTCTTCAGGCGAGCTCAACTCGATAAAGTTAAAGCCCCAGCGATTTTCGTAGAATGCTTTGAGCGAGCGGGTGATTTTCCAGATCCAGTCTTTAGGATACACGTAGTAAAGCTGTGGGCGTTCCTTGTTCGCGAGCCCCTGTAAACTGAGAAGCATGGCGATTTCGCCGATGTCTTCGTCGATATACCAGCCTTCGCCGATCTCCATGGAATACATTGGGAAATCGAATTCCTCCGGGGTGTATGCGTAGGCGTAGGAGCGGTTGTTGCCGGCCATGGCACTGACCGCTGAGATCAGCATCAGGCTGAGGGATAGGCTAAATAGGGATTTCATATTCTGCTGAAAAATTTAAAGGTTTATTGCTGACGTTCGTAAACGTGCAGGATCGGACGGTTGCGCGAGGAGCGGATTTCGAGCATTGTTAGCCGGTCACCTCCCCGTGAAAGCCGGTATTCTACGTAAGCCCGGACCGGTGTTTCCCCTTGGTGCGTTTCCAGTGTATAGCTGGATTCCATTTTCAGGGTCTGGCCATTGTCCAGCCAGTCGGCGCGGATGGTCTTGCCGCTGTTGTGTGGCAGATACGCGCCAATGTGGCGGTTATCCAGCCAGACAGCCATGGGCACGAAGTTCTCTTCGTTGGCGGTGTCCATGCGGTAGTTTTCGGTGGTACTGCGCCGTCCGGTGGTCACTGTTTTTTCAATATCGATAACGCTGCCGTCGACATCGATGTCGAGGCGTATGGTTCGCCAGGGGTCTACTGCAGTGCTCAGGTCGGTGCGCAGCGCCCAATTACCAGCAAAATTCTGATTGGCTTGGGTAATGCGGCTGCTGGTATTGTCAGCGTTGCCTGTGTCACTGTCGTTGCCACCGCAACCGGCGAAAAAGATCAGGATAGAGATTCCCGCAGCTGCGGACAGTAAGATTCGAATAGTTTTTCTCATGGGTGTTTTTAGAGGAGCAATTTCAGTTCAGGCAGACGAGTAAATGCCTGGTGTGAATCGGGGTCATTGCAAAAACTGGTTTACGGTCAATCATTTGGAAGCACTGAAGACGTGCGACCAACGGCTTTACTATAAACCCCGGGATGAATCCCTTGTGTTTAGGTTTTGGCCTTGAATGCGGATTCCTCGGCCTCGCCTGGCTGTTCGATTTCAGGTCTCCTGCTCATACCTTCCATATGCCACAATTACACTTTCTCAACGGTTTGGATTACGCGGTCCTCGGCGCCTTCATGCTGATCGTTGTCGCCATAGGCTTTTACGTTTCACGTTTTAACCGTGTTACGGACGACTATTTTAAAGGCGGTGGCCGGGTGCCCTGGAGGCTGGCTGGTGTGTCGCTGTTCATATCGGGTTTCTCGGCCTTCATGTTTGTCGGTGCTTCCGGTATAGCCTACGGTAGCGGGGGTGGTGCGATGGTTCTGTTCACTCTCGCGCTGCCGGCCTACTTGCTGGGATACTTTCTGTATGGCCCCCTGTGGCGGCGAACGCGCATCGATACACCGCTGCAATTCCTAACCCGCCGATTTTCCCAGGGGACGACGTATTTCTACACGCTGATGGCGGTAGTGCCGAATACCTTGATTCTCGGCATTATGATTTACACCCTGTGTATTTTCATTTCCACCGCCCTGGGTATCGGAAACCTGAGCTATGAAATTGGCCCGTTTACCCTGAATGGATTTGAAATGACCCTTTTGGTGACGGGGTCGGTCATCATGATCTATACCACGCTCGGAGGCCTCTGGGCGGTAATGGTCACCGATGCGGTGCAGTTCCTTATTGTGTTGCTGGTAACCTTGGTGATGACTCCCATGGCCTTTGCACTACTCGGGGACGGCAACGTGATCGACGGTATTGGGCGTTTGTTTACGGAGGCGCCAGAAGGGTATTTTAATGTTGGCCTGAGTGACAGGCCGACAATGTTCTGGCCAGTATATTTTATTTATCTAATTTTTGGCTACAATGTCAACTGGCACATTGCCCAGCGCTATTACAGCGTGGCCGACGAGCGCGACACTAAGAAAATGGCGCTGTGGTGCGGGGTCTTTTCTTTCGTTCTTCCGGCCCTGTGGATTCTGCCTGTGCTGACAACGCCAATTCTATTCCCCAATATCGAAGCCCTTTGGCCCGACCTGGCCCAACCCTCGGAAGCGTCCTTTGTAACCCTCGCCCTGGCAGTGTTGCCCCACGGGATGCTGGGCTTGCTGGCAGCAGCGATTTTTTCCGCAACCATGAGCTCGTCGGACACCATGTTCAACTGGCTTAGCGCAGTGCTGACCAAGGATGTCTACGTGCCCATCAGCAAGGCTGTCAAAGGCCGCGAGCCAAGCGAACGGGTGCAATTGTTGGTAGGGAAAACGATTGTTGCCATTTTGGGGGTCATTGCTATCTGGGTAGCCTTCAATGTGCAGCGTTTCGGCGGTGCGTTTGAGGTCTACTTGCGGGCGGAGTCTTTGTATAAGATCGCCCTGTTCGTTCCGGTGCTGTTTGGGCTTTGGTTCACAAAGACGCCTTGGTGGTCGGCAATTGCGTCGGTTGGTACGGGCATGTTCGCCATTCTTATCGTTGGCATTCTGGCAACCATTCAAAGCGAATTGCCGATGCGTTTTATGAACATTCTTTTTGCCGATTACAATGTGAGCTGGTTTGGTTATGCCTTAACTCGCTACGAAGTGAATGCATTGATCGGCCTGATTGTCGCGAGCATTGTATTCTGGGGATCCAGCTTCCTGAATAAACGCGAAGGTGAGTTCAAGGATCGGATTGAGGCCTACGAGAAAGATATCCGGACCCCGGCCTATGCAGATGAGGAAGTTAAGGTGAGCCCGGATGGTCTCAAGGTTTACCGTCTGGTGGCAAAGATCTCCATCGGCATTGGTGTAGCGATGATCGCAATGAGTCTATTCACCCTCGATCGGGTAGGCTGGTTGAATGGGGTTGTGGGCGTCATCGCCATCACCATCGGGGTAACAATCTTGAAAGGCCTGCGGAGCTACTGCCGCAAGCACGGCTATATCGAAGGATGACACAATGGTGAATCTCAATGAAAGGACAGAATTATGATGAATCGACGTGACTTTATTCGTTTGGGGGGCTCTTCACTGCTTTTTGCCGGAATGCCGGGACCATTGCGTGCCATGGCTGGCCGTAGTGGTGGCGGACATATGCTCTTCTACCGGAGTGAAGACTTGGCGCGGATCCGGGCCAACGCTCGCACTGAGCTTTTGGCGCCCCTTTATCAACAGTGGGCGACTATGGGGTCTTCGGAGATAGTGGGGACAATGCGCGAGTTCTCCGATACCCTGCAGTTTATTCATGGCGGCAACCGGCCGGCGCTCAACGCTCTGATGCAAGGTTGTGTCGCCCAGATGGTCAGTCCCACCGGTGAACGCAGCCGCGCAATCCGCGAATCCATGCGACTCCTGGCGCGGGTGCCGCACTGGGACTTTTACCGCGAGGCGGAGACCACTGTGCTGGGGACATTGCGGGCATCAGCGGCGACTGTTTACATGCTGCTTGCCCGACAGGTAGTGGCGGAAGATCTGGATGAGGATTTTGAACGGGAAATTATGCAGGCTGTTATTGAGAAGGGCTGCGTGCCCTGCCATCTGGCGCTGTATGGAATGGACAATCCCGAAAGCGTTCAAGGCTGGGGCTTTGATGAACGGCACCGGGACCTAACGGTGCTGGATTTGGACCTCAGTCGTTGGCCGATGATTCTGGGCGCGAACAATTTTCGTGGGGTCATTGCCTCGGCTCTGGGAACCGCCGCCATCGCGGTCGGCGACCGCGATGCCCGGTCGGGCGAATGGCTGGAGCGATCTGTGAACAGCATGGATCGCGTCATGGCTTTGTTCGAACGGGATGGTAGCTTTTTCGAGGGAATCAGTTATGCCGACTACACCCTCAGGTCTGCATTTGCCTTCTTCGATGTGCATGAGCGTCGTCTGGGCACAATTCAGTGGAATGAACGCTACGACTTTGATCCCTTCATCGATCATTTTCTGACGATGCAATTGGGTAAGGATGCCAATGGAAGCCCCGACTGGGTGAATTTCAGTGATGCCCAAGGCGGAAATGTAACTCCTGGAACGGCTTCCTGGATTGGCCGCCAAACCGGCAACCCGTTGGCTCAGTATGTGGCTGATCATACCTCCGCACCGCGCTTTTTCCAGGATTTCATCTGGTATGACGGCGGCCGTCCCAGCAAGGCTCCACCGCTGGCTTTACGTAACGTTCGCAACGACCTGGACTGGGTGCTGTGCCGCACCGGTTGGGGTGCGGATGACACGGTGGTTGCCTTTCGCAGTGGCGGCCCGGCCAACCATGAGCACGCCGACCGCAATCACTTGATCCTGAAAGCCCATGGCGAACGCCTTTTGCATGATTATTTCAATACAAGTTACGACCGTCATCACCCGCTGTGGCTGCTACGGGAAAGCGAGGCTCACAATACGGTGCACATAGGTGGCCGTGGACAGCACTACCATGATGGCTCGGAGGGAACCAACGACAGCCTTTCCTACGCAAACATAACCCGCTATGAAGACGCGGGTCATGTGGTATGGTGGACCAGTGACGCGACAGCCGCTTACCGGATTGATAACTACCATATCTTCAAGGTGCTGCGCACGGCGATATTCATGAAGCCAGACGTTGTTGTCCTTCTGGATCAGGTGCAGTTGCGCTACTGGCCCCAGGACCTGGAAGTCCGCTTCTTCCCGGACAATAGCGATGGCTCCGCTGTTCTGGATACGGTAGGGGCTCCGGATCGTTTCCGGATTGGCCGCCCGAAGGCATCGCTCCATGGTCAGGTGTTCAGCCGCGAATCGATTGAGGTTTCCGGGCAGAAACTGGACATTCCCGAGGAGCATGGGGTCTATCCATACCTGCGTATCAAAACGGCTGAAGGCCTGCGGCATGAAGTGCTTACGGTCCTGACTGCATCCGACGATCCGACCGGTTCCCGTCTTCCACAGCACAGCGTCGAATCAATAGCAGACGGTTGGCGGGTAAGAGCTGGACGCCTGAATGCAAAAATAATTACTTCCGGTCAGGACCCACTGGTTAAATTTATCTGATATCAACCCCTATTACATATTTTATGAATCGACGTAATTTCTTCAAGCTGGGTGGTTCCTCTCTGGTGATGGCAGGCTTGCCGCAGGCCGTTCAGGCAGCAGGCAGCGGCGAGGCCCCCCGTAAAGTCAATCTGTATTACCAACCTGATGACCTCCCTCGCATCCGGGCCAATGCGAAGACGCCTCTGCTGGCAGCTAAGTTTGAGGAGTGGAAACAGGAGGATCCGGCCCGGCCTACCCAGATGTTCAAAACAGCTCTGGAAACACTCGATTTGATCCGGGAATACTATCAGGGTTTGTATGCCCTTAGTCACAGTGCGTTTGTTCAGCTGGTTGAGCCCTCGGACAGCCGGGCGAATCACATTCTGGAAGCGTTGGAGGCTTTGGTGGCCTTGCCGAACTGGGACTATTTCCGTGAGGATAAAACCAAGGTGATCGGTTTTCAACGTGCACCCTGGGGCGTAAAGGTGGCCTTGTTTGCCCGGCAGGTCATCCAGGACCGGATAGATGCCGACTTCGACCGCAAGCTAATGAATGCGGTTGCGGAGAAGGGCTGCCTGCCCTGCTACCGGACGGTTTTCGGCATGGACAATGTGGATAAAGTCAAAGGCTGGAGCTTTGATGAAGTGCACGAAGGGTTTTACGATCTTGATATGAGCCGCTGGCCGATGATTGTCGGTGCCAATAACCTGCGCTCGGATCCTTCTTCTGCACTGGGTATAGGGGCTCTGGCATTGCTGGGCTACGATGATCGTGCTGAAAAATGGCTCAAAACTGCGGAAGACAGTATGCGGAGGGTGATGACCTTTTTTGAGGACGATGGCAGTTTCTTTGAGGCCATAAGCTACGCCGCCTACACTTGGCGCACTGGCTTCAGTTTCTTTGAAGCTCACGAGCGGGTGCGCGGGACGATCGACTGGGCTGAGGAGGTGGAGTTGGATAAATTTCTCGACTTCATGCTCGTCTCCCAGGCCGGGCGTCAACCTGAAGGTGCTCCGGATGTCATGAACTTTGGAGACACTTTTGGCAGCGTGAATCCCTGCGTGCCTTCCTGGATGGGACCAAAGACCGGGCACCCCCTGGCTGAGTGTGTTGCGGACAGGGTTTCGGAGCCGCGGTTTGTTTTCGATTTCCTGTGGTACCATCCGGAGCGACCGGTCAAGCAACCGTCTGATGCTTTACTGAATGTGCGCACGGATTTGGACTGGATTTTCTGCCGGACCGGCTGGGGTGAGAACGATGCCGCGCTTGGCTTCCGCAGTGGGGGGCCGGCTAATCACGAGCACGCGGACCGCAACAGCTTCATTTATAAAATTCACGGCGAACGCTTGTTGAACGATCCGTTTCGTGCCGATTACGATTGGCGCCAACCGCGGTGGTTGCTGCGTCTGACCGAAGCGCACAACACGGTATTGGTTGGCGGAAAAGGGCAGAATTACCATCAGGGCGAAGAGGGAACAAATGATAGCCTTTCGTATTCGAATGTGATGCGTTTTGAGGATTTGGGGCACATTGCCTGGTGGACCAGTGATGCAACGGCCGCTTACCGGATCGACAATTACCATATATTCAAGGTCCTGCGGACGGTGGTTTTTGCTAAACCTGACATTGTTATCGTGTTGGATCAGGTTCAGCTGCGCTATTGGCCGCAGGCCCTGGATGTGCGGTTTCATCCGGATAACCGCGATGGCAAAGCTGTAGTTTCCAAAGATGGTGATGGACGGTTTTCGATAAAAAGGCCCAAGGCGCGATTGGACGCTCAGGTTTTTGCGCGGGCAGCAGTGGACATCCGCACGGCCAAGCTCGATATTACTGACGACAACGAAACTTTCCCTTACGTTGAGCTGCATTCGGACAAGGCGCTGCGGCATGAGGTGCTGACGGTTTTGACCGCCAGTGATCAGCCGGAATCCTCTACACCTCCAAGCCACATGGTTGAAGCGACGGATGATGGTTGGCGTCTGCGGGCTGGACGCGTGCAGGCCCTGCTGATTACCCGTGGACAAACACCGGTAGTCAAGTTAGTTTGATTTCAAATGGACACAAGGATTACAAAACTTCCAGAGGGTTGCATGAGCCCGCGCCACTGGGCGCATTATCAGAAAGCAGAAGCCTTGATGCCTTGGGCTACGCAGACCAATGCGAAACGCTACGACAACGATTTTATCGCCACCCGCCCGCCTTTCATTGATCGGGCCGAGGGCTGCCGGATGTGGGATATGGACGGACGCGAATACATCGATTACCGTGCAGCGCTTGGTCCCATCGTGCTCGGTTATCGATATCCCGATGTTGAAGAGGCGGTTAAGCGGCAGTTGGAGAAGGGCAGCTTGTTCAGCATGGCCAGTCCAATTGAAGCCGAAGCGGCGGAAGCGATACTGAAAACGCTGGGCTGGGCTGATAAGATCCGCTTCATGAAAACCGGAGCGGATGTGTGTGCCTGCTGTCTGCGGCTGGCCCGCAGTTACACCGGTCGCGACCATCTGGCCACGAGTGGTTATCACGGTTATCAGGATTGGTTCGCCCTGGCCTTCGGCTGGCCAAATCCGGGGGTGCCGGCGGCTTTGAACGAGTATGTCCACAAATTGACCTACGGGGATCTGGAGTCTGTGGAGCAAGTTTTCAAGACTCATGGCGAGCAATTGGCGGCCGTGATTGTATCCCCTGTGGAGTGGTCGCAGGATCCTCGTCCGGACTATCTTAAATTGCTGCGAGAGCGTTGTGACCAGTATGGGATTGTTCTGATATTTGATGAAGTGCTAACCGGCTTTCGTCTGGCGAAGGGTGGGGCGCCGGAGTATTTTGGGGTCAAACCGGATTTGTCGGCCTACGCAAAGGGTATAGCCAATGGTTACCCTTTATCAGCGTATGCCGGCAGGGCGGAGGTTATGGATACTTTGAATCGAAGTATTATTACCACCACTTATGCCGGTGAAACGCTGTCGTTGGCGGCGGCTATTGCGGTCATGCAGGTGTTTGAGCGGGAACCGGTGCATGCTCACTTGTTTCGGTTAGGAAAGCGCCTGCGCGAAGGTTTTGATGCCGCGTTTGTGGAGTTTGACTTCCCGGCCCGCACGGTCGGGGTAGATGCGGCAGTGGACATTGCCTTTGCCGGCACGGATGCGGAAAAGGTGCAACATCGCCACGACCTCTTTGAAAAACTTTATGCAAAGGGTATCTTTGCCAACAACGAGTGGTTCATCACCTATGCGCATCAAGAGAGCGACATCGACGAGACCGTTGCCAAGCTGCGCGAATCATTGCAGGAGCTAAACTGATATGGCTAAGGACACCATCTATTTTGACAGTTACGCCCACATCGGTCGCCGGGCAGGGAAGGATATTCTTGCCCCATGGGGCACCGAGACCTTGCTGTCCGAGTTGGAGCGCTGCGCCATTCAGGGGGCCTTGATCACCGCCCATGTTGGCTCGGAAGTCCATCCGGATGTCGGCAACCCGCTGGTCACCGAGGCCTGTCAACAGCACGAGCGTCTCTACGCTTGTTGGGTTGCGTTGCCTCACCACACTGGTGAGTTTCCGGAGCCCGGGCGCTTGGTCGAGCAGGTGAGGGCGCAGAGTGTGCGTGCTTTGAAGCTTTATCCACGCGCTTTTAATTTCTCGGTGGATGCCCTGACTCTCGGCCCTTTGCTGGACGCGATGGAGGCGGAAGGTATTCCTCTGTTGGTCGAGTGTGGCCAGCAAGGCTCATTACGAGAGCAGATTTCCTGGGCCGAAGTGCAATGGATCTGCAAGAGCTATCCACGCCTGAAGTTGCTGTTGCAGGCCGTTCGCTTCGATGCCACCCGCCGCGTTCTGCCTCTGCTGCGGGCATTCCCGAACCTGCACATTGAGTGTTCGAATTACCAGGCCAATGGCCTGCTGGAGCAACTCTGTGCGGATATCGGACCCGAGCAGCTATTGTTTGGCACGGAAGGCCTCGAAAAGTCGCTCGGAGCGGCGCGCGCCTTTATCGATTATTCGGAACTCAGCGAGACTCAGCGCAAAGCTATTGCCGGTGGCAATCTGGCCCGCCTGTTGAATGTGGAGCTACCCCAGCCCTACTCCAAACAGCGTCAGGATGACGCAGTCCTGGCTCGTGCGCTGGAAGGTTTGCCGATTGAGGATTCCATTGTTATCGATTCGCATACCCACTTTCTGAAAAAAGGCTCGAAGGGGGCTGGAGCGGTCTACATGGGCAATGCCGACGTGAAAGGGCTGGTCGAGCGCAATAGACGTCTTGGTGTCAAGATAAGTTGTGGCAGTTCCTGGACTGGGATTGTCACGGATTACGAGTTGGGCAACCGTGATGCCGTTGAGGGTTTGGCGGATTTTCCAGAGGACTTCGTTGCCTACGCGGTGCTCGACCCGAATTATGTGGAGGACTGGGACCGGGAACTGCGTTACTGGTATGAAGAACAAGGCTGCCGGGGTATTAAACCGTATTTTCCCCGGATGGGTATCCCTTACAACGATCCCCGTTTTGAGCCCTGGTGGGAGTACGGGAACAAGCACCACCTCTTTGCCAAGATGCACATGTCGGACAATTTTACTGAGGAAATGCACGACCTCGCGAGCCGCTTCCCCAATATCAACTTCCTGCTCGCGCATTCCGGTTGGACCTGGCCGGTCTGCCGTGAGCACATCGAAATAGCCCGCGCCCATCCCAATTGTTTTCTCGAGATCACCTTTACCAGCGTTACCCACGGCACCATTGAGTATATGGTCGAGCAGTTGGGCTCCGAGCGGGTTGTCTACGGATCCGACGCCCCCATGCGCGATCCCATTCCACAATTCGGCTGGGTCGTTTATGCGAACATTAGCGAGCAGGATAAGCGCAATATTCTCGGCCTGAATATGCAGAAGATCCTAAACTCCGTGCAGTTTTAGCGGCGCCCTCGGCGAGGCCGCCTTTTTGTTGCACGATCGTGTTCGAGCCGCTGGGTAGGGAAGCGTCGCCGACGGTTCCGCGGGCCTACCAACCCAATTCCTTCCCTTCGAAGTCCCAGAACCCAAATGACTTGGGAGGGTTCTCTATCAATTGCAGCAAAGGCTCTGCAACATCGTCGGCGGTCAGGCTGGCCGACGTGTCCAATTCCCCGCGCATGTGAGTGCGCAAATGACCCGGGTGTAGGCAGAGCACGGAAAAACTCTCGGATTTCAAGGCTTCGTGAATCAATGCGGCTTGGCGGTTGAGGGCCGATTTCGACATACAGTAGGCAAACCAACGATCACGGAAATTGTTGTGGATGCTCGCGGCCTCTGAGCTGATATAGGCGATGCGCTTGGCGGAACCAGCTTTAAGCAGTGGCAACAACGCATGAACCATGCGTAAGGGCCCCAGGGCGTTTATGTTAAAGACTTTTTGCATTTCATCAAAATCCAGAGGGCCAGCGATGCCTGTTTCAATGTCCCCCAGAATCGCAGCGTTGTTGATTAGGATATCCAAGCTTGGTGTATACTTGTAAGTTTCTCCTGCAAAGTGCTTTATAGATACATCACTGGTGCAGTCGAGCGCAAGTGGAAAGACTGTATTGGGATATTGCTGTTGTAGCTCAGCCAGCGCATTCGATCCTGGCGTGTATTGCCCAGCGAACACGGTGTGTCCGCTGTCTGCAAAGGCTTTGCTCAGTGCGTAGCCTAAGCCACGATCCGATCCAGTGATAGCCACTCGATAAGTAGTCATAAATTATTTGAAGGATCTTCCTTATGGAATGCCAATTAAATACATGATCTGACTGTCAGACCCAA
>JBJHBN010000024.1:0-12065 GCA_050485505.1 Opitutales bacterium
GGGTCAGGAGCTCCAGCGGGACTGGCCGAAGCGGTAGCCGACCGATCGCACGGTCTGGATCAGGCCGGCGTGCTCCTCGCTGAGCTTCGCGCGCAGGCGACGGACGTGGACGTCGACCGTCCGTGCGCCGCCGTAGTGGACTTCGGTCCTGCCGTCGCGGAGTCCGTGAAAAGTAGCGGATAGCAATCGTCCATCCGCCCATTCAAGGTCGACTTCGAAGCCCCCGCGTGCCCTCAGACCCTGTACCGCTCCATCGCTCCAGGCCGCAGGTAATGCCGGAAGCAAGAATATCTGGCCGGAGGCGGGATCGCCGGCCAGCGGCAAGTGGCTCTGCAGCAGGGTCTCAGCAATCACAGCCGTACCGCCGAAATTGCCGTCGATCTGGAAAGGAGGGTGCGAGCCAAACAGATTGGCGTAGGTGCCGCCACTCCAGCGCTGCTGCGTGGTTTCAATATCCGCCGGCTTCATGTGCTCCTGAAACAATCGGTAGGCGCGCTCGGCATCGCCGAGACGGGCCCACATGCCCATTTTGAATGCGAGACTCCAGCCCGTGCCCCCATCGCCGCGGGCCTCAAGGCTTAGGCGTGCGGCTTCGGCCAGCTCGGGACTGTGCTGCGGATGGATCTCGTGTCCGGGGAACAATCCCCACAAGTGAGCGACGTGGCGGTGGTGCGGATCCGCCTCCTCGTATTCCTCCAGCCATTCCATGATGCGACCATCGGAACCGATCTGGGTCGGGGCCAAGCCCACCAAGGTGGTCTCAAGCTCTGCGCGCAAGGCCTCATCACGATCAAGGATCCGGGAGGCTTCTACCACGGCTTCGAACAAGTATCGGAGCAACTGCATATCCGCGGTGGGGCCCATGCAGACGTGCACCTGTTCTCCATCAGGGGTCAAAAAAGCATTTTCAGGTGAGTTCGACGGCGAAGTGACCAGCCAACCCTGCGCTGGCTCTTCAATCAACATATCCAGATAAAAGAGCGCCGACCCTTTCAAGACGGGATAGGCCCGTTCGAGGAAATCACGGTCGCCGGTAAAGCGGTAGTGATCCCACAAGTGCTGGCACAACCAGGCCGAGCAGGAAACAGTCGAACCCCAGCTGGCAGACTCTCCCGGCGAGGTGAATCCCCATGGATTCGCGAGCAGAAATGAAACCCAGCCACGGGCGTCAAAATATGTCTTAGCCGTTTGGGTACCGGGTTCCACCAAAGACTCAATCAGCGAAAACAGAGGCTCATGCAGCTCCGACAGGTTGGTCGAATCCGCAGGCCAATAGTTCATCTGAACATTGATGTTCGTATGCCAATCCCCATTCCAGGGTGTCTGGATCTCTTCCGCCCAGATTCCCTGCAAATTCGCCGGCAAACCGCCGGGCCGCGAGGAGGCAATGAGCAGGTAGCGACCAAAGTCAAAGTAGAGCGCAGCCAGGTCCGGATCTTCAGCTCCGTCGCGGAAGGCCTGTAGTCGCTGCGGCATCGGCAGGGCGCGCTGTTCGCGGCCCTTATTCGGCTGACCAAGGCGCAGCGCAACCCGGTCGAAATAGTGACGATAATCCTCACGGTGCGCTTCCAGCAGCGCCTCGTAGGATTGGCTGAGCGCTTTTGCCAGATCCTCTTCCGCAGCGTCGCGGGCATTGTCCACCCCGCGGCCAGCAAAGGTTTTAATATCCGTCGCCGCGGTCAAATACAACAGCACCGACTCAGCTTCGCGCACTTTGAGCCATTCGCCTTCTGTCCACACCCTGCCATCTTCAGCGACCACATGTAGCAAGGTTGCGTAGCGCACTCCACGGCCAAAATCCCAGCCATTGTTCAAATCACCTTCCATGCGCAAGGTTGCGTCATTAACAGACAGAGTCGTGAACCGCTCAGGACGGGTAAGCGTCGCGTCAAAGGAAATCGCATTTGCGGAATCCGCCGTGAGGCGGACGACAAAAACCTCGTCGGCTGCACTGATAAAGGCCTCACGTCTGTATTGGATACCAGATTGGCGATAGCTCACACGGGCAGTTGCATCGCCTAAATCCAGCTCACGTCGATAGTCGCTGACCTCTGCTTCCGGGTCGGCATACTGAAAGTTAATCAACAAATCTCCAAGGGTCTGATAGGCACCGTATGGTTCATTCGCTCCGACGCCCCGTCCGGAGCCGGTCCCGGCACAGGTAAAGTGTGCATTGACCAGAGCCTCGGCCTCGAGGTTGCGACCTTCTAGCAGCAACTGGCGAATTTCAGGCAGGGCCTCGGCTGCTCCCGGACGATCAGCATTCTGCGGCGAGCCTGACCACATTCCGTTTTCGTTGAGCACAATGCGCTCTGCGGAAATAGCGCCAAACAGCATAGCTCCCAGTCGGCCATTCCCCAGCGGGGAGGATTCAAAAAAATACTCCGCAGGCTCTTCAAACCAAATGATGCGCGCCTGCGTGTCTGTGGATCCAGCCAAGCCGCAACCCACCAGGCAACTCAAAAGCACGGGGACTCCAATACACCTCTTGAGCATACTCAGCGGCATTTCAACGCTCCCCTTCGTCGCGTAAATCCTCGGACGTGGCCAATGCAATTACACGACCTTCCTCACCCACGGCGCAATAGTAGTGATAGACGACGCCATCGTGTTTCAGAACCCAAGGTTTGTGGGCAAACTGCTGATCCCAGGGTTCACTCGGTTCAACCAAGTGAGGACCGTCCCATTTCGTCCAGTTCACCAGATCGTAGGAGCAGGCAAAAGTGTCGAATGCATTGGGTTTCCAGAATGCACCAAAATAGAACATGACCCACAGGTCGCCGATTCGGGTAATCTGCGGATCACCACTGATTGCCCAGCGGGATTCTCCCTTGTTATAAATCACCTCACGGTCGCCAAGGCGACGCCAGTTACGCATATCGCTGGAAACCGCCATACCGATCGCTTCATGCCCATTGCCTTCCCATTCTTTGCCATTATAGAACATTACAAAGGGGTAGCCCAGGGATTCGTCTTGGTCCCAAATAATGTGGCTTTTGTAAACTGTTCCCTCTTCAAACCAGCGCACATCCGGTTGATCGCGGGTGAGAATTGGATTCCCTTCGTAACGAGTCCAGGGTTTGGGTTCAGATGGCGTTTCGGTAAAGGCCAAACCTGCAGCCAGCGGATCGGTTTCATAGCCCTGCAGGGCACCGCCGATATAGGACATCCAGTATTTACCCTCGTAGGGACGGATGGTGTTACTTCCGCCCCATTCTGTATCGAATAGTGCCAACCCGCCCGCGGCCTGCCATTTGTCCCAACCCTGGTTTTCCTCGAAAGGTAAAACCTCACCGAGTCGTTCCCAGCTCAACAGGTCGTCGCTGACCGCAAGGTGGGTTTCATAGCCTACATTATCGCGAATAACTGCAATGATCATGTACCAACGACCGTCGTAGTGAAAGACGTTGGCACAATCGATCATCTCCCCTTCTTCAGCCTCGATCACCACGCCGTATTTATGCGGAGCCCGCACTTCGTCGAAAACGCGTTGCATTTCCTCCTGTGGCACTTCCCGGGCGTTCTCCATCAACTCCGCAGGGAACGGAATCGGTTCGGTCGATTCGGCATCATCGGTAGTGGGCTGACAGGCAAAGCAAAACGGCAACAATGAAAGAGGTAAGTAACTGAGGTATTTCATGTATTTTATTAACAAGGCTGTAGAAACAAGAAGAGGATCGTCACTCGGTCAGGATGCGAACCGGGCCATGCAGGCCAGAGGATTGCAAGGGCTCACCGTCCAGGCGGAACGGTGCTCGTGCGAAGGTGATCCGATCCGCTTCGTCCAGATCATGATCCGCAATCAGACGGTTGTGCCAGGTATTGGTGACTCGAATAACAATTCGATTGTCGCCTGACTGCAAAGCGTCGGTGACATCCACCTTGAACGGAGCCGTCCAGGCAACGCCGCAGTCAACTCCATTGACTTCGACCGCGGCGATGTGGCCGACCCGCCCCAGATCCAGCCAAACCCGCTCTGATCCGTCAGCATCCAAATCCCATTCGAGTTGATTTTCATACACAGCTGTGCCCGAGTAGTGCCGGATTCCAAAAGCATCGTGCGTGGTCCAGTCCATGAGCTCGTTGAACTCTACCGGCTGCTCTGGACCGCCGTATTCGGGGTCAAAGTGCACCTGCCAGGGACCAGCCAGAGCAGTGGCTTCCTCCGGCTCGCGCCAATTGCCGCCCTCCGCAACCGACTCCTGGGTAGATGGACGCCGCAGCACCACAAAAACGGACTCCTGCGCTTCCAACCGCAAGGGCAACCAAGTGCGACCGTCCTTCTGCTCCCAAGTACCGGCGTAGCGACGCTCACCGGTCACCGCATCCCAGAGTTCCGGAACGTATCCGGCTGCACGCAGCGATACCGTCCAGTCGCGTTTGTGCGAGGCCTGGTTGGAAATGAAATACAATTCCCAGTCTTCGCCACGGCGGTGACTCCAAGCCACCTTGCGGGCGATGCTGCCATCGGACTCCAGGGCAAAAAAGTCGCGCTCCATGCCCAGCGAGGACAGGTCCTGCTCAGGAAAAGGTCCGCGCATAACCAGGCCCTTGCCGACTTCGCGGATGCCTTCCCAACCGTGCGGCCACCAGCGATCAACCAGGGCCTCGAGTTCGGCATCGTCTTCGGAACCATAGGTGGTTCGGGGCCGTTCATGGACCAGAATGGTTGCGCCAGCTTCAGCCAGTTCACCAATGCGACGAGCCATCTCAAGAGACATCCGTTCGCCCTCCGGCATCATCCGACGGGTGCCTGGCACTACCAGCATTCCATAACTTGCACCCCCGGGAAACTCGATGCGTCCGTCCCGAACCTCAGCAAGGCGCAGCAGGGCATCGGGGTTGACGGAGTCATACTTGTAACCGCGCAATGGGTCGGTCCAATCCGCGGGATCAAAAGTATTGGCTGAATTCCAGACGCCCTTTGGCTCTTCCTGTAAAGGCAGCCCATAATTAACCTGGCGCACTTGATTGGCGATAAAGGCATCAGAACCAACCAGCCCCGGCAAATAGGGGGCCAAGCGGTCCGGAAGCACCGCACGACGCGGCATCTCCTCGCCGATAAAGACAGCTATATCGGCAACATGGGTTCCCTGCTGCAGCAAGGCTTGAGCCCGCCTGGCGTAGTCGACCCAAGCTTTGCCCGGTTCCCACCAGGTTTGATCCCGCTGGAAAAACAGACCTACTCCACCAAGCGTCATACCCGGTTTCCGGTCCATCCATGGATTGTGCACATAGACGTGGTAGACCATGCGATTGAAGCCGAGAGCGTAATTGCGATCCCCCAAAGCCTTGAGTGCCGCAGGATACTCATCCCAAGCCATTCTCACCTGGGTGAATCCTTCGACTCCGACGATCGGTTTGCCATAAATGTGCGCCCCCGACACTGCATCCAGCGTATCGTTAGGTTTGTCATGCGTTGGGCTTCGCAGCCAGAACTCGCCCATTGGCACATCGATGTAATCAAAGTGCTGCAAGCCGTCAGTGACCGTCACAGGCGCGGTCACTTCGGCACTGTAAAAACAACCAGCCTCGTGCGCCAGGTCACGCATGACGCCAAAGAAATTCTCCATGATCAACTCAGATATGGTTTCACGCACATCGTGCAGAAAGCGCTCGGATGCTTCGGCACTGTTCAGCGGGATCCCTGCCATCGCAGGCAACCAAGGCAATGGATCGTAGCCCCGGCGCTGTTCAAATTCCTCGCGAAAAACCGGCGACCAATTTTGGCTGCCACACTCCCAGCTGTCCGTATGAAATCCAGTCAACACAGTTCCAGCCAGTTCCGGCCCTGCCTGCCGCAGGGCTTCGCCAAACCAGTTGTCAAACTGCAGGCGTGCGGCCTCAGGATTAAATTTATCCACTTCGAGACCAACCCCTGCGCCACCAGTGGCATTGGTGTGCCCGGTCGAGGTATGACCAACTCGAAGAATGGTCCAGTCGCCACGGTGCGGCGGACGCCAGCGCAAGCGCCCGTTCGCATCCATATGCTCACTGACATCGATCACCGCATCCATCGGAACCGCCTCTTCGACAGGGATTTGCTCATCCGTGCTGTAGTGACTGATCCTCCAAATACCGCCGTTTTTACCTTCTATCTGATCGATGCGTGGTTCACTCGACAGCAGGAGGCCACGAATGCGCAGGCGTGGGCGCCACTTCGCCGTATCCAGGTCTTCAGCCCCAGGCTCGGTGCCCCGGGGATCGTAACTGAAACGGAAATAGCGCGCTGTGACCGGCGGAATTGAATAGGTTAGGTTCTGTTCATAGTCCTGCCAACCATGGCGGGGCGATTCCATGCGGTACGCCTGGCGGAAGTTTTCGCCATCGTCACTCACTTCAATCTTCAAGCGACGTGACTGAAAGTCGCGACCATCCGGATTCAGTTCCAATGAACGCAAAGTGAAAGGTTCATCAAATTCATACTGGATCCACATCGGATCCATTTCGTCATAGCGAAGCCGGTCCTCACCTAAGCCATTGGCCAAAAACGACGCATCCAATCCAGGCACACTGGTCGTAACCTTGGGTGGCACAGTACGTGAATTCAGACCGGCGCCGGGGAAAGAAGGAAAGGCGAAAACCGCCAAGTCTTCATAATAGCCCTCATAATCCTCGGGTTGCTCCAGAACGACATTGATTCCCCTCTGATTTTCAAAGTGTTGCGTGGTCCAAACTACTTTCTGCATCGACATCTCGGGCTCCACCCAAGGTCCACCAGCAACCGCAAAGCCGTCACAGGCATGCATCGCAATTTGCAGCCCCAGCCGATCGGCCTCCTGAATAGCGTGGCGAACCTTTGCCCACCACTCTGGAGACAACTGTTCGACCGGCGGATCCCATATCGGTGGATCCGCAGGGCCACGAATCGGCATCAGGTAGGCCCCGGCAATCCCAGCCTCGGCCATGGCTTCAAGATCTGCGGTGAGCCCTTCCTTCGAAACCGCGGATTCCATCCAGTACCAATAGGTCCAAGGCGAAACTTCGCTCGGGGGTTCATCAAACAAGCTTTCCAAATCAGTGGACTTTCCAGCTAGAAAACCGGAGGAAAGGAGCAGGATCAATCCAAGCCGAAAAAGCTTATTTAAAGGCGAATGCTGGAGATTAACACGGAGTTGAGAGATGGGATAATGGATAATCATTGTTTCATATGAAATACGATATATAATGTTTTTGTTTCATGAAAAATCTTGTGTCAACCGGATTCACTCACACACTGGTCAAAATCACTTTTTAACGAGGCTACCCGAACAATAATAGACCATGAAGTTACTCGAAATACTCCGTCCCATCAGCATCGCTGCGGCCATTGCGTTTTTCTGCGCCGCAGACGCTTTTGCCCTCTCCCGTGAGCGCGTTCCACTGGATCGCGACTGGAAATTCCACCAAGGAGACGTTGAAGGCGCCGAAGCCAGCGACTTTGAACCGGACGCTTGGGATACGGTGCATCTTCCGCACGACTGGAGCATTGGGAGGCAGACCGATCCCGAAGCATCGTCCGCAGGTGGAGGTGGATTCTTTCCCACGGGAACCGGATGGTATCGACACACATTTGAAGCCCCTTCCCACTGGCTGGACAGGGTTGTCGAAATCGAATTTGAGGGGGTCTACCGCAATGCGACGGTCTGGATCAACGGCCACCGGCTGGGCAAACATCCATCAGGCTACACGCCCTTTCGTTTCGACCTCACGCCGCACCTGAACATTGATGGCATCAACCACCTTGCCGTGCGCGTTGAAAACGAACCTCAGCCCCATAGCCGCTGGTATACCGGCTCGGGCATCTATCGCCCTGTCTGGCTGGACGTCACCCATCCCGTCCACATCGCACCGTATGGAGTCGATATTTCACCATGGGACGTCTATCCCGAAGCCGCGACCATGTGGGTTCAGGTCGACATCCGCAACACAACCGACAGAGCCCAGACAGTCCGTGTTGAAACCATTTTCGTCGACCCCAATTCCACCCCCCTTCAGTCAGCCGGGTTTGAGGTCGAAATCGCTGCCGGAGAAACAGCTGGCGACAGCCGAAAGATCCCTATAGCCCACCCAGACCTATGGTCACCGGACAACCCTGCACTCTACCGGGCCGTCACCCGGGTATTCATCGACGACCTGATGACGGACCGCGTCGAAACCACTTTTGGCGTCCGGGATGCACGGGCGACGCCAAATCGCGGATTTGAACTGATGCGCGACCAGCAATTGACGCTGTTCGGCGGCAACGTACACCACGACAACGGCCCCCTTGGAGCCGCTTCCCACGCAGCTGCCGAAGTGCGCAAAGTGCGTCTGCTGAAGGAAGCCGGATTCAACGCGGTGCGCACGGCTCACAATCTGCCCTCGACAGCTTTCCTCGAAGCCTGCGACCGTCTGGGACTGCTTGTGATCAACGAAGTCTTCGATGGCTGGGCCTCCCAAAAGCTGCCCCACGACTACGGTGAAATTTTCGATGATTGGTGGAAATACGACCTCGATATGATGATTCTCCGGGACCGAAATCACCCATCGGTGGTGATGTGGAGTATCGGTAATGAAATGTACGAGCGCGGTGCAACACGAGCCGTGGGCATGGCCGAAGCAATGGTCGAGCGGGTGCGCTCCTTTGTCACAGCCCACCCCAACAATCCGGTCCGTATTGCCACAGCCGGGGTCAATGGCCTGGGCGAAACGCGGGACTGGTCCGAACTGGATCCTTTATTCGAGACGCTTGATGTAGTCGGCTACAACTACGAACTGCATCGCCACGCGGAAGACCACCAACGAGTCCCGGATCGGGTTATTTATGGTTCTGAATCCTACCAGACTGAAGCCTTTTCAGCCTGGGAAGCCACTCATGACAACAACTACGTTATCGGTGACTTTGTCTGGAGCGCCATCGACTACCTCGGTGAGGCGGGCATCGGTCGCGTATTCCCTCCCGATGAAGAACCTTTTGCCCACTGGGAAGGCAACCACTACCCATGGCATGGAGCTGCCTGCGGGGACATCGATATAACTGGATTCCGCAAACCCATTTCCCACTACCGAAATATTGTATGGGACCGCGGTGAAAGCCTATATGCGGCAGTGGCTCTTCCAACTGAAGACGGACGCCCCTGGAACCTATCCCAATGGGCTGTCCCGCCAATGCGCGCCGACTGGACCTGGCCCGGCCACGAGGGCCAAATCCTTGAAGTGGAAGTCTATTCCCGCCACGATTCCGTGCGACTCTATTTAAACGATGAGCACATCGGTGAGGCCGCGACGGGACGCGACGAGGAATTCAAAGCGACTTTCCCAGTCCCCTACAATCCCGGTAAACTCGAAGCCGTCGGCATTCGGGACGGCGAAGCGGTCGAATCCTTTGTTCTGCAAACTGCCAACACCGCACGCAGCATTCAACTACAGCCCGAGCAGACGCAACTGCAAGCCGATGGCAACGACCTTGCATTTATCGTCGTCGAGATCGTCGATAACCAGGACCAACGAGTGTATGCAGCCGACCACTCTGTCAGCTATGAACTCAGTGGCCCCGGAGAAATCATCGCCGTCGGCAGCGCAGACCTCACCAGCCGCGAGACCTACCAGGCCGATACCCGTCAAGTTTTCGAAGGGCGAGCTCTGGTGGTAGTCCGCTCCCTCCCGGAAGCCGGAACAATTGAACTCAAAGCCAGGGCCACCGACCTCGAGGATGCCATTATTCAGCTTGAAACCGGTTATTTTAACCGCTGAGAACCATGCACCCTCATCACCAGAACATTTGGAACGTATCCCTGAGGCTACTCATTGCCCTCTGCTTCAGTGCGGCAACTCTTTCCGCGGAAGTCACCCTAGCAAAAATTTTTGGCGACCACATGGTCCTGCAGCGAGACCGACCGGTAAAGGTTTGGGGCACTGCGGACCCGGGCGAGTCAGTGCGGGTGCAATTCGCCGGTCAGTCACAATCCACCGAAGCAGGAGCAGATGGCCATTGGTCACTATGGCTCGATCCTATGCCAGCGAACAGCGAAGGTCGCGAACTGCGCATCGACGGCAACAACAAGGTTGTTTTCTCCGATGTCCTGGTAGGCGAAGTCTGGCTCGCTTCAGGGCAATCCAACATGGAGAAACCGCTCGGCGAAATGAGTGGCCAAAAGCCGACAGACAACCACGAACTCGAAATCGCACAGGCCGATCATCCACAGCTGCGTATCTTCCAGGTTCCACACAAGGGCGAAACGAAAAATCCTGACACCGAGTTCAGCTGGCACCCTTGCAGCCCGGAAAGCATAGAAGCAATCCGCTTTTCGGCTGTCGGCTATTTCTTCGGACGAGAGTTGCTGCAGGAACTTGAGGTGCCTGTCGGCATCATCCATTCCAGCTTTGGCGGCACCATGATTGAAGCCTGGACACCCCGGGAAGCATTCCTCACGGATCCGAGGCTTAAACCCCTGCTCGATGAAAGCTATTTTGCCTGGGTCGAAGGCGTGCAAGCAACCGAACTGTTCGAAAGCATGATCCGGCCGGTCCTACCCTACACCCTGCGCGGTTTTCTTTGGTACCAAGGCGAGTCCAATGTCATGGTCGGCGACAGCGACATATATCTGGCTAAAAAGGAAGCGCTGGTCGAGGGCTGGCGGAAAGCTTGGAACGATGCAGAGGCACCCTTTTATTTCGTGCAACTGGCCCCATTTAACTACTCTGATCGGGAACAGTTTCCCGAAAAGCTGACACCCTACGCGCTGCCCCGCTTCTGGGAAGTCCAGGAGGCCTGTACTCAAATCCCGAACACAGGAATGGTCGTAACCACCGACCTGGCGGGAAATGCGCGCGACATTCACCCGACAAACAAGCTCGATGTCGGAAGACGCCTTGGCAGACTGGCACTGGCAAAGACCTACGGTGTATCCAAAGGCCCAGTTCGCAGCCCAAGGTTCGCACGTCAGGAATCCGCCCCCGGTGGCCGCCTCTATATCCACTTCGACCACGCACCCACCGGCCTCGCCACAAGCGACGGCCTGCCTCCCTCACACTTTCAGATTGCCGGAGAAGACGGTCACTTTTTCCCCGCTCTAGGTGAGCTCCGACGCAGCGCGGTCATCCTCCACAGCCCGCGGGTCCCGGACCCCCTCTACGTCCGCTTCGCCTGGCACGAGACCGCCAACCCCAACCTAATCAACTCAGCCGGACTTCCAGCCATACCATTCCGAACCGATGATCTGGAAATAGTGACAGTGCGGGAATAGAGAAAAGACTAATTTCCCCAGGGGCACTGGAAGTAGCCCTTTAGCTCCATCGTAGGTTCCACTGGAGCGCCGATCTCTGTGTCGGCCTGTGGTTTCCGGTTCCGAGCCCCAACGGAACGGGCCCCATCGACGGATTATTACTTGGATATTGGGCGTTGAGCGTTGGGCCTTGGATATTTGGTCGCCCGACCAGAGCCCAAATACCGGGAATGTCCAACCCTGAAACCACCGCTTCACCGTCCACCTAATCCCCGGGCATCCGGTCTCAATCCTGTCAAAAAATTTCGCCGGACATCCACTGCCCCAGTCCACCGCTATTTTCCAGACAAGATCTACAAAATCCAATCCTCCGCAAAGCGCCAACATCCTGTCGATCCTGTTCATTTTGTCAAAACCCCAAAGCCGCACACCAAGGCCCTGCTATTCGGCCTGAAAGGCCGGGCTCCAACCCATCCATCCAATATTCCATCAATCCATCGTTCCAATCCCACTCGCCCTCGCTCTCGCTCTCCCAATCGATTCCCGCGCCTCAGGGCTTCGACAAGATCATCGGCCCAAAAAAATCCAGGTCCTCCGGTTCCCAGTCCACCGCCATTTTTCAGACAGGATTTACAAGATCTACAGGATCCATTCCTCCGCAACGCGCCATCATCCTGTCGATCCTGTTAATCCTGTCAAAATCCCCGGCAGCGACTCAAGCCTCCAAATCAAGGTCCAATTCCAACCCACCCTTCCACTATTCCAACCATCAAACAATCCACCACTCCAAAACTCCACCAATCCTCTCCCCTCATCGCTTCCTCCCCAATTCCCAAAAACTTTTCCAAGCATCATAAATCTCACGCAATTTCTCAGAGC
>JBJHBN010000025.1:0-11972 GCA_050485505.1 Opitutales bacterium
CCGTTCGCAATCAGATAAATCTTCTTTTCGGGGTTGTTTGTCATAGTTTTCAAGAGTCAGGGGTTCAAGTAAGATAGCTGCTACAGTTGGAGCTTGGCAGTCCTCTGCCTGACTTCAAAACAAAAAGACATCAATCGAGCCGCTGGTAGACCCATGCCTGCCGGCTATCTTCAAGTTGAACAAGTCTGCGTTCATAACGCAGGCCCAAACGCTCATAGCGGTCAAGGCGGCGCAACTCCTCACTGGAAACCCTGAGCAGGTAGCCCTCTACCTCACTATCGGGATCCTTTTGTAGATCCAAGCCTGTCCTCCGATAACCAGACAGTGTGTGACTTTCAGTCTCCCCTACCCTTCCTTTCACCACCCAGCGCACAGGCGCAAAACGCAAGGTGCCATAGACAAAAACCTTGTGGTATCCACTCTCTGTAGCTTGCGGTGCCATCTCCTCCGGATACTCAAAGCCAAAGGGACTGAGCAACTGCACCCAAAGATACAGCACCACGATTCCAGCACCGCCCAAGAGGAAGAGCGGTGGTATTAGCCAGAATCTGAGTTTCATGAAACAAACACTACAGGTTTGAACCATTCACTGCAAGGCAACGTCGGTTTTTCTCTTTCTCCGGGGGTTGCGTGAATCCCGAGACTGAAGCCTGAGGCTAACGGGAGCAAGATTCGTGCAATAGCCTTTCGCTTCAGCAGAGGGAACCCGCGACTCCAGCAGCTACCTGGTGGATATTATTTCAACTCAGTTCTGCGCTCTGCGATGAAGGCACTGGGGTCGCTCAACCAGCGTCCGGGTCGAACTTCCTCCAATCCAGCTGAATTGCGCGTACTGTCTCCCGTTGCAAAAATTGGCGAAGGTGGATCGCCTTCCAGCACAATGCGTTTACGCTGCCGTTCGACTTCAGGATCCGGGATGGGAATGGCGCTGATCAGAGCCTGGGTGTAAGGATGCAAAGGTTCTTCCATAATGGCTTCAGCAGGACCCAATTCAACCAGTCGTCCCAAATACATCACCGCTATTCGGTCGGCAATGTACTTAACAACCGACAGGTCGTGGGAAATAAAAACCATGGTCAAATTCATTTCCTTCACCAGACGACTGAGGAGATTGAGGATCTGCGACTGAATGGACACATCCAGAGCGGACACTGGTTCGTCAGCCAGGATCAGGCGTGGTTCAGGAGCCAAGGCGCGGGCGATGGCTATGCGCTGGCGTTGCCCACCGGAAAATTCATGCGGGTACTTTTTCATCAGGGCCGGATTCAATCCCACCTTTTCCATCAGGCCACCGACCGCTGCGGCCAGGGCCTTGCCACTCAGGCGGTGACGGGTCCTCAAGGCCTCTCCAAGTGTGTCGTAAACAGTGAGGCGGGGATTTAATGAAGCATAGGGGTCCTGAAAAATCATCTGGAAGTTCAGGCGTTCGTGCCGCACTGCTTCAGGCGACAACCGGCTAAGTTCCTTGCCTTCCAGAAATATGCGTCCAGCAGTAGCCGGCTGAAGTTGCATGATGGTACGCGACAAGGTGGTTTTGCCACAGCCGGATTCGCCCACGAGCCCCAATATCTCGCCCTTGCGCAGGCGAAGGGAAATACCATCCACCGCACGGACCTCGCCCACCTTGCGCTTACGAATAACCCCTTTAACTACGGGGAAGTAGGTCCGGACGTCTTCGAGGACCAGGAAATCATCACCTTCAGCACTCACGCAAGACCTCCTCCAAACTCGGCAGTTCACAATCCGACTCACGCACCCAGTGGGTCTCGCTGAGCTGCACCATAGGCGGCGGTTTTTGATCCCATTTTCCAGCACTGCGGATGCCCTTGCGCAGTGCGAAGGCATCGCCCGGGATCGGTTTTGAAAGGTCCGGTGGTAAACCCGGAATTGTGTAGAGTGGCTTGCCCTTGGTGCCGAGCGATGGGATGGAACGCTGGAGAGCAATCGTATAGGGATGGCGGGCCTTTTTGAAGACCTCATGAGCGGTGCCCGTCTCGACGATTCGGCCAGCATACATCACGAGAATTCGATCGCACAAGCCGGCGACGACCCCCAGGTCGTGGGTGATCAGGATCACTGCGCTACCATTGGCCTGCTGACGTTGTCGAATCAGTTCCAAAATCTGAGCCTGAACCGTTACATCCAGAGCGGTGGTCGGTTCATCCGCGATAAGGATTTCCGGCTGGGTAATCATGGCCATTGCGATCATGACCCGCTGGCGCATCCCTCCGGAAAACTCATGTGGGTAAAAGTGGATGCGCTCCTCCGCCTGAGGAATGCCGACTTCCTTCAGCGCCTCGACAGCACGTGCGACGGCTGCCTTTTTGGAGATTTTTTCGTGGAGCTGAAGAGGTTCAATCAACTGTGTTGATATACGCAGATATGGGTTCAGGGAGGTCATCGGGTCCTGAAAAATCATGCTGATCCGCTTGCCGCGGATGGCATTCATCTCCTTCTCCGTTGCCTTCAAGAGATCGACATTCCCGTCGAGCACCGCCGAACCGCCTTCAATCCGCCCTGGGGGCTGCGGGATCAATCCCATCATCGAATAGCAAGTCACCGACTTGCCGCATCCTGATTCGCCAACAATGCCAAGCACCTCCCCCTGATTGAGCTCAAAAGACACATCCTCGACCGCGCGCACCACACCGTTGCGCGTGTGAAAACGGGTCGTCAGGTTCTGGACTTTTAATACCGGTTGTGCCATCAGTCTTTACTTGATTGGGGGTCCAGGGCGTCGCGCAGGCCATCGCCGAGGAAATTCAAACAGAAGAGGGTCAGCGAGAAAAACAAAGCAGGAATGACCAGCAGGTATGGATAGAGCTGGAGGTTATCCGCTCCCAGCTTGATCAGTGAACCCCAGGACGGCATCGGCGGCTGAACACCCAGACCGAGGAAGCTCAAAAAGCTTTCGAGCAACATCACAGCGGGTACGGTCAGCGTTGCATAGACGGCGACCACACCGAGCACATTCGGGATCAAGTGGCGCACGATGATGCGTCGGGTCGACAGCCCCATTGAGACTGCGGCCTCAATGAACTCCTGACGTTTGAGGCTGATAACCTGCCCTCGCACAATACGAGCCATGGTCAGCCATTCCACTGCCCCGATGACGAGGAATAGCAGCAGGATACTGCGCTCAAACAGGGTCATTAGCAGGATGACAAAGATCGTAAACGGCAGGGCGTAGAGCACATCGACTAGGCGCATCATGGCATTGTCCACTTTTCCACCTATATAAGCCGCCGTGGCACCGTAGAGCACGCCGATGATCAAAGAGACCGTTGTCGCCAGAATGCCCACTCCCAGGGATATCTGCCCGCCCTTCATCACCCGGGTCAGCTGGTCGCGCCCAAGGTCATCCGTCCCAAACCAATGAGCCCAACTCGGGCCCTGCAGGGCGTTGTCCAGATTCGGTGTGCGGTAGCTATAGCCAGTCAAAAAGGGACCGACAAAGCAGAAGAGGACCATGGCCACGAGCAGCCAGAAGGAAATCAGCGCCAGGCGATTGTGGCTTAGACGACGCCAGGCATCCTGCCACAGCGACGTGCCTTCCTCGATCTGGTCCAGCTGGATCTCGACCGTCGGTAGCCGCTTGGACGATGGACTGAGTGATTTGGGAAAGCTCATGAGTCTTCGAATCGGATACGGGGATTGAGCAGCACCTGTAAAATGTCCACCAACAAATTGGCCAAAGTGATCAGGGCGGCATAAACAATCACGGTGCCGAGCACCAGGGTGTAATCGCGGTTAAAAGCCGAACTCACAAATTCACGCCCCAGGCCCGGTATTTGAAAAATAGTCTCCACCACAAAGGAACCGCTGATAACCCCTGCCAATGCGGGCCCCATGTAGGAAACCACTGGCAGCAGACCGCCTTTCAGCGTATGCTTGAAGATGATGGTGCGAAACGGAACGCCCTTAGCCCGGGCGGTGCGGATAAAGTCGCGAGTGAGAATTTCAAGCATACCACCACGGGTGATACGGGCAATGACCGCTGCATAGACCAAGCCAATGGTCAGCGCCGGTAAGACGCGGTCGTGGGGTCCGAACCAGCCGGACACATTGAACCAGTTGAGCCAGACCCCAAAAACCAGGGCCAGTAAGGGTCCGAGTACAAAGGTCGGCAGACAGATACCGACCATAGCCATCGACATCGGCACATAGTCCAGACGGGTATTTCGGTAGACGGCGGCCACCACTCCCACCGGTAATCCAATGCAGAGCGCGATCAACAGAGCCCAGGCTCCCAGCTCGAGCGAAACGGGAAAAGTTTGGGCAAGGATCTGGTTGACGTTGCGGCTCTGGGTGTAGGACGGCCCCAGATCCCCCTGCAAAAGGCTGGAAACGTAATTGCCGTATTGGACCCAGGCAGGTTGGTCGAGCCCGTAATGCTGCATCAGCCGTTCCTTAACGTGGGACGGCATACTGCGCTCTGCGCTGAAGGGGTCCCCCGGAGCCAGGCGAACCAGGAAAAAGGTCACCGTCACAATCACCCACAGCACAAGAAGGGTTTGCAGCAAACGGTATAGGATGAATTTAAACATGGGAAGCGAAAGGCAAGCTAAGCCGGGTTATTCGGCCTCAAGCGATACGTATTTATAGGGCCGGTTGTCGAGCGCCTTCGGTTCCCATCCTTTGACCCGCGGATCTATGAGGTAGATCCTCGTATACCAATAGAGCGGTATGATCGGGACCTCATCCATCAAAATCCGTTCGGCATCCATCAGCAATCGGTAGTGTTCCTCTTCTGTTCGTGAGCGTTGGGCCCGTTGGATCAACTCATCGTAGTCCGCATTGGACCAGCCCGTATTGTTATTCCCGCCATCGGTGACAAACATATCGAGGAAGGTCATTGGATCCAGATAGTCCCCCACCCAACCAGCGCGGGCGACATCGAAGTTCAGCTGGGATTGGTCGGCCAAATAGACCATCCATTCCTTGTTCTCCAACTGCATGCCGATGCCCAGCTCCTCATTCCACATGGAGACAATCGCCTCGGCCACCTTGCGGTGGTCTTCCAAGGTGTTGAACAAAAGATTTAACCGCGGAAAACCCTGTCCACCCGGAAAGCCCGCTTCGGCCAGCAACTCGCGGGCTCGCTCCGGATCGTGGCGTAGGGAGGTCTGGTTTTCATAGCCGTCAAAGACCGGAGGCACATAGGCATAAGCCGGACTCTGGTCGCCCATGGTAACCCGTTCGACCAGGCGCTGACGGTTCACGGCAAGGGCCAGGGCCCGTCGCACGCGGACATCATCCAGCGGAGGTCGGGTGGTATTGAAGCGGTAGTAATAAGTCGCCAGATATGGATCCATCCGCAGGCGCTCCGGCTGCGTGCGGCGCAGGTTGGGGATGTCGTTGCTGCGAACCGTGTTGGTAACGTGCAATTGCCCCGAATCAAACATTCGCCGCTCCGTGTTGTCGTCGCTGATGGGAAAGAAGATGATGCCATTGAGGGCGACCCGCTCAGCATCCCAGTAATAAGGATTGCGCTCGACCCGAAGGAGTTGGTTTGGCCGCCATTCGCTGAGCGCGAAAGGCCCATTACCGACAAAATTGCCCGGCAGGGTCCAGGTCCCACTTTGATCGGTCATGCCACCATGTGCCTCGATCGTCGGCTGGTGGACCGGGGACCAGGCGTAGTGCTGTAAAATCCCCAGGAAATAAGGCGTCGGCCCAACCAGCTGAATGCGCAGCGTGTGATCATCCAGAGCTTCGACTCCCACCTCGCTGAAATCCGACACCGTTCCGCGATTGAAGGCCTCGGCGTTTTCGATAATGAACAGCATGTTAACGTATTCGGCTGCCAGTTCAGGAGTCAGCATTCGCTGATAGGAGTAGACAAAATCGTGTGCCGTCACTGGATCCCCATTGCTCCAGCGGGCATTGTCACGCAGATGGAAGGTCCAAACCGAACTGTCCTTATTCGTCTCCCAGCGCTCGGCAACTCCAGGCTCGGCTTCATTATCATCCGTTGGATGGTAAGTGACCAAACCCTCAATCAGAGCGGAAATCACCTTATTCTCAGTGACCCCCGTTGCCTTCTGAGGGTCCAGCGTTCGGGGCTCAGCCCCATTCCCTTTCAACAGGATTCCCTGCTCCACCCCTTGATCCGCATTGGGGATGCGTTCACCGCAGCCAGCCCAGCCCACCATCGCGAGCAAAAGCAGGTATTTGCCCTGTTTTCCGAAATCCGAGATCCAATGCGTCACCATAAGGTGATTTATTCAAACAAAGCCGCGCAATTGCAAGTCAGTGAGGCCGCAATTTGTCATTCGGTAAAACCACTGCGGGTTGGAATTCCACTGCTAATGATCTGTCCAAAAGCACAGGATGCATTCAACCTCATGAACTACGTCCAAACTTCTACTTAGCAATTCTGGAAAATTAGATCAGCAAGGGATTGCGGATTCAAATTGACTACGCTAAATCAACACAAATGGGTTTCAAAAAGAAAGGTATCCGCGCAGCAACACTCGCCGATGTCGGTCGGGAAGCAGGTGTTTCGGCCATGGCTGCCTCCGCAGTACTCAACGGTGCCAAAACCTCAACGCGTATTGCCAATAACACCAGGGCTCGCATTCTGGCTGCGGCCAAAAGACTGAATTACCGGGCCAATGTCGCAGCCCGCGCTCTCTCCGATAGACGGATGCACACCATTGGTGTGGTCGCAGTGATCGAAGGGGGAGAACTCAATCACTACTTTCTCGATGTCTTCAACGGCATCCTTGAGGGCGCAAGGGAGCACAGTCAGAATACAACGGTCTTTACCCTGGACAATTGGGCAGACGACAGCCACCGCCTGCTCGGATTTTGCGACGGTCGTATCGACGGCATGATCCTGATTTGCCCTAATCTGGCTCCACAAAGCATAGAGAGCCTGCCCCGCCACACACCCTTTGTCGCCATTCATCCGAATCAGTCGATTCACGGCCTGGTCTTTTTCGAAAGCGATGAAGAGAAAGGCGCATTTGCGATGGTGGAACACCTGATCGAAAAAGGCCACCGCAGCATCCTGCACCTCTCTGGCAGCCGGGGGCAGATTGGTGCCGAACGAAGGATTAAGGGCTATCAAAGCGCCTTGAAAAAAGCGCTGAACGCTGCGCCAGAGAACATGATTATCGAAGCCGGTTTCAGCATCGCCAGCGGTAAGGAGGCCATGGCCAGTTTCCTTCGGAATGCCGATCCGAAGGGGCTGCCTGATGCTGTTTTTTGCGCCAGTGATGCCATTGCCGTGGGCGCGATGGAAGCCTTGGCTGAAAAAGGCATCCGTGTACCGGATGACATCTCCATCGCAGGCTTTGACGATACTTTACTCGCTCGGACAACCCATCCACAGCTAAGTACCGTCCACCAACCACTCCGCAGGATGGGCTGCGACGCGGTTGACAACTTGATCCGAGCAATTGAGCATCGGGACACTGAGCCTGCAGCACACAGTCAACGCAAGGGCTACGCAACAGAATTGGTTATCCGAGCCTCAATCGCCGACCGTAGCTGACCTGATCTGAACCCCATAATCACTGAATCCAATGCTGAAAATTGCACACGTTGGCTGCGGCGGTATGTCCGCAGCCTGGCTGGAAGCCCTGAAAGGCTTGCCCCAGGTTGAACTGGTTGCATTGATCGATCTCCGCCTTGAAGCCGCTCAGTTGGCGCGGGATCTCTATGCACCTGCGGCCTTTGCGGGAAATGATTTCGACTCTTTCATTAAAGAAAACCCGGTCGATGCCGTATTCAACTGTACCATTCCTGAGGCCCACTTCCCGGTGACCATGGCCGCCTTGCAACAAGGCTGTCACGTTCTCACCGAGAAACCTCTGGCGAATACTCTTAGCGAAGCCCAAAAAATGATCCAAGCCGCTCAGCAGACCGAACGGGTACTTTCGGTTATCCAGAACCGCAGGTACCAGCGTTCGATTCGCTTTATCCGAAACTGCATTGAAAGCGGAAAGATCGGCGAAGTATCCGAACTGGCGGCAGATTATTACATGGGGCCGCGCTTCGGCGGTTTTCGCGAGGAAATGGACAGCCCGCTGTTGCTGGATATGGCGATCCATCACTTTGATATGGCTCGCTTTCTGGCCGGAGGAAATCCCCGGACAGTATTTTGTCATGAATGGAATCCGCCCCAGTCCTGGTACCGGAGCGGCGGAAGCGCGCACGCATTGTTTCAGTTTGAGAACGGACTCGTTTTCAATTATCGAGGCAGCTGGTGTGCCGATGGCGCTCCGACCAGCTGGAATGCCGCCTGGCGCATCATCGGCAGCAAAGGCAGCATTCTCTGGGATGGCGACGATCAGGTGCAGATAGAAGTGGTCGACAAGGTTTCTGGCTTCCTGCCCAAGGCCCGCATCCAAAAGCCAAAAATCCCCGCTGCAACCGATTACGAGTCGGGGCATGCAAGCCTTATCCACGAATTCATCGATTGCATCCGCTCCGGTCGCAAACCGGAGACTCATGCCGAAGACAACATTCACAGCCTGGCAATGGTATTCAAGGCCATTGAAAGCAGCCGCAAAGGCCGCCGGGTCAAGGTTCACTTTAGAGCTGACAAATAGATAAAACCCCCTAGATTCCAAGCATCCACTTGCCCCACTCAATCCAGTCCAAGCATTCGAGGCCCGATTCTTTCAACACCCTAATTCGATGGGGTGTTGCAATTCTATTGAGCAATTGCTCCCCACTAAATGGTCAGGAATCAGATACTCCTCCAGAATTCTGGATGTCGGAAGGTATCCGCAGCATGGATGATTTTTGGACGGCAGCTGAAAGCGATTGGTCTAATCACCCGGTCGCAGTCGAACTCGATCTCGACGTACTTTTTCAGGATATCCACTGGAACGTCATGTGGGCCGCGGATGGTAACAGCATTCATTATGTTCAGGAATCGAATGCCTTCCTTGAAAAATCTTATTCAGGCCAACGCATCCGCATAAGCGGAACGGTCGTTCCGGCGAACGGATTTCAGGCTGAGCGCGTGAGCGTTGAGAAGCTCGGACCCCAGGAGTTCCCTGGAACTATCGACCTAACCAATCCAGTCCAACAGCTGGTCAATAAAGATACCGCCTATGTGACGGTCCGTGGCTACGTCTACCACCAAACGCAAATCGATGACAATCACTACGGGCTGCGAATGTCATCCAACAGTTTTCCATTCTATGCCAGAGGTGTCGCTGGTGCGGCAACTGTGCCCTTTCTTGAGAATGCTATCATCGAACTGACGGCTCTTGCGGTGCCGCACAGAACACCTTCCGGCGAGCTGCGGGAAGTCGCCCTCTGGATTCCCAGCGAGCGTCACATTCGCTTTCTCAATTGGGTTGATGAAGACCCCCGGTTTGAGCGACCTCTAGTTAAGATCGAAGATCTCGCTGATCAACCGGCTGACTCACGTTTGAGAGTCGAAGGAACCATACACGAAATTGAGCCCAACACAGCCATCACCATCCGCGATGAAACAGGGCAGTTGCTAATCCCGAGCTTGCAAAAGATCCCAGTGCGACCGGGGGACATCGTCGAGGCCATTGGCTACCCAGTTCAAAAGCACAGTCGATGGGAACTGCACGATGCGATTTATCGCCTAATTCCAGATTCTGAGCGAGCACAAGAGCTCCGTCAGAGAAGCCGCGAAACCACCGTTTATCGCTTTGCAGATGATGTCCGCCTAATGGACCCGGAGGAAGCGTCCAGCAATCATCCTGTTATGCTTCAGGGCGTCGTCACCTGGAGCCATCCGGATGCTGACTTCATTTATCTGCAAGACGCCAGTGCTGGTCTTCGGATTCAGCTTCCCGCGGATAGACGAAACCCAAGCTTGGGTAGAATTGCGCAGATCCGCGGCTACACTCAGGCTGGCGGTTTTGCGCCCTTCGTTGAAGCTGTGGATTTGAACCTTACGGGTTTCAACAGTTTACCACTGTCTCCCAGCCTGGCCCTTACGCAGGCTCTGAGCGGAACTGAAGAAGCCCAGTGGGTCGACATGCAGGGATTTGTCCGCAAAACCGAACCTCATCGCTGGGGAGTCCGCCTTGAGTTAACCACTTCGGGCGGGACCTTCGAGGCTATTGTAACAATCCCTGAATATGAATCGGCGGAGTCGATCCTATCCCTGACCGGATCAGTCGTTCAAGTATGGGGCGTCAAGACAGCGCTCCATAATGACAGAGGGCAGTTAACAGGCGTACGCCTGCTCGCTCCAAGTCCTAGCCACATACAGGTCATAGAAGCTTGGCCCGAAGACCCGTTCAGCCTGAGAGAAACCCGAATCGAGCAGCTGCACTTGTTCAATCCCATCGTTCGAAGGGATCGCTTTATCCGGGTTTCCGGCACCGTAACGATTCATTTTCCCCGTTTGTTTTTCGTGCTTCAATCCGACGAACAAAGTATCATGGTTTTCAGCGAACTAGACGAACCCATGCAGCCCGGTCAGTTTGCGGAAGCGGTGGGACTTCCGGGCAGACGCGGCAACCGGATAGTGCTTCACGAAGCCGTTTACAAGGGTGCGGAGACTGCCAACGAACCCAGCATCCGCACTATTGAAGGGAGGGTACCCCTCGACCCGAGCCTGGATCTACTTCTGGTCAAGGTCACAGGAACGGTAATCGACAGCACCAGAATCTACGGCGATTGGACGAGTTTAACTCTGCAGAGTGAGGGCTCGCTGTTCGAGGCTATTTTCAGTTGGCCCGAGTCCCACCCAAACGACTGGCCGCCCGGTACCGAGATTCGTCTGAAAGGGGTTTACGACCTACTCCTCGACGAAAACATGACTCCAAGAACCTTCCGTATCGGGGTTAGGGATGAAAGCGATATCCTGCTGCTGGCACATCCTTCCTGGTGGACAACTGCGCGCATCTTCGCTTTGGCCGGTTTCCTCGGCCTGTTCTCATTGGGTGGCATACTCTGGGTTGTGGCTTTGCGGCGACGGGTATTCTCCCAGACATCAGAGATTCGCAATTACTATGAACGTCAGGTCCAACTCCAATTGCGCTACCGCAATATTGTAGAGAACGCCAGTGATGCAATTTTCACCTTTAACATGGATGGAGTCATTGCCTCTATCAACCCGGCAGGCGAACGCATGACAGGTTATATCGCCCTTGAAGCCGTGGGCCATGTCAATGTGCATACACTGCTCCATTTCGACGACAACGACCCAAGCTCTGCAAACCTGCTTCCGGAAAATCATCCAACAGACGGTGTAATGGCTTTTCGCGGACAATTACGTAACCGCACAGGTGACATTATCTGGATCGAGAGCCGCTCCAGAATGCTCTTTGACTTAGGCGAACCTGCGGGCGTGCTCAGTATTGTGCGCGATATCAGCCGCAACAAACACATTGAAGAAGAACTGCAGCGTGCCCGCGATGAAGCGGAAGCGACTGCACGTTCCAAGAGTGCGTTTCTGGCCAATATGAGCCACGAAATCCGTACGCCTATGAACGGCGTCATTGGTATGACCAATTTCCTGTTGGACACACCGTTAAACAACGAACAGAGAGATTTTACTGAAACGATCCGCGACAGTGCTGAAGCCCTGCTCACCGTTCTCAACGACATCCTCGACTTCTCTAAAATAGAAGCCGGCAAGCTGCATTTCGAGCATTTGCCATTCAATCTCCGCGAAACCATCGAGAGCACCCTTTCCCTGCTCGCTCCCCGAGCGCATGCGAAACTCCTGGAGATCGGTGCTTTCTTGCCACACCATATGCCGACAACCCTCATAGGAGATCCGGATCGAATTCGCCAGATACTTATGAACTTGCTCGGCAACGCAATCAAGTTCACCAGCAAGGGAAGCGTGACTTTAAATCTGGAGCTTGAAACTATTTCAACTGATGAGCTTCTCCTATGTTTTGAAATTTCTGATACAGGTATTGGTATCGAAGAAGACGCCTTAGTCTTGCTCTTTCAACCCTTCAGTCAGGCAGACAATTCCACTACCCGCAAATACGGAGGAACAGGCCTTGGAT
>JBJHBN010000026.1:0-11914 GCA_050485505.1 Opitutales bacterium
CTTGAAGCTCTTGGCCTGATCCGGTGCATACCAGATCCATTTGCCCTGGCGCAGCAGGCGGACGAAGTCCTGGATGCCATCCTGATGGATCACGTGGTCGGCCAGACGGTTGCGCTGGCGCGTCATCACGTGGGCGAGCACCGGGTTGTTTGGCTTGCGGTAAAGGCAGCTGAAGCTGTGGAAGGTTTCAAGGAAGATTCGGCCGATCATTTCGACTGTTGTGAAGTGGCCACCGAGTAAAATCACACCGCGCTTCTCAGCGCGCAGCTGTTGGACGATTTCCAGACCTTCGAAGTCGGCGAGGTCGAGAAAGGCCTTGCCCGGTTTGAACCAGGCCGCGGCCAATTCGTAGGCGCCCATTCCCATGGACGCGTAGTTGGCCCGGATCACTTGCTTGCGGCGGTTGCTATCCCAGTCCGGGAAGCAGAGTTGAAGGTTGCGGTCGGCAATTTTTTGGCGATAGGGAAAAATGGCGTACAGGAACAATCCCAATGCTTTGCCGACCGCCAAGCCTGAGCGGTGGGGCAGCAGGGCCATGAGGCGCAGCAGGCCGATGCCCAGCCACATGGGCCAGTGCCATGGCGCCAGCAGGCGCCAGTTGAAGTCGCTGGAGGGGACGGTGTTCACGGTCAAAAAGGTTCATTCGATGGATGGAATAGAGCAAGCTTTTAGAATCTCTTATCTTTTGTCCGGAGCGGACTGAAACCTGCTTTTAGGCATTCACTTCGGAAGGGTTGAGATTTTAGTCGGGGTTTACTGTCCAGTTATTGAACGGCGATCCGGGTTGAGAAATCTGAACTGGAACCGTATATTGATTTTTTCTACTTCAAATGAATCGTTGGACGCAGTACTTTTTAGGGATAGGATGTTTAGCTTTGCTCGCCGGTTGCGGCGGTGCGGAACCGGAAACGGAGGGACGGCGAGGGAATGTACCGCCACCCTATGTTGAAATTGTGCAGAGTCAGCTGGGCTCATTACCCCTGCAGCAGCGCCTCAGTGGCGTGGTTCAGGCACGCAATCAGGTTACTATTTACCCCGAAATAGCTGGGAGAATTGTCGAAGTCTATGTAGACAATGGAGACACCGTCGAAGCTGGCGACCCATTGGTCCGTCTTGATGGGCGCCAGGTTGAGGAGCAACTGAACCAGGCGGAGGCGCAACTGCGGGTGCAGCAGGCCGCTGCTGAGCAGGCAAAGGCGCGATTGCACGAGCTGGAGGTCGAGCTCGGCTTGACTGAACGCTTGGCCGGCCGGGAATTCATTTCGGAACTTGAGATTACCCGCCTGCGGGCGCAAGTGGACGGAGCCCGTGCGGACCATAATCGCGCACAGGCAGTGGTCGAAGGGGCGGCGTCGACGGTTGAAGAGCGGCGCTGGCAGTTGTCGCAGGCAGTGGTGCGGGCACCCGTAAATGGGGTCGTGGGTCGCCGCAATGCCGAAATCGGGATGCGGGCAGATACATCGACCCAGCTTTTTGTGGTCGGTGACCTCAGCGAGGTTCAGGTCCGGGTCAACATCACGGAGCGTATGATGCGCTCAATTCAGGTTGGAGACCGGGCTGAGATCCGTTCTGAGTTTTTCCCTGACACCGTGATCGACGCCGAATTGAGTCGGATCTCTCCCTTCCTGCGCCAAGGCAGCTTTACGACGGAGGCCACGGTCGATGTGTCCAATACCGATGGCCTCCTCAGGTCAGGTATGTATGTGGATGTTGACGTGTTTTATGGAGGGACCGACCAAGCAACCTTGATCCCAACAAGCGCTCTGCGGGAGGATCCGCGCACGGGGCGTTTTGGCGTCTTTCTTGCGCGGGACATTGATGAAGGGGAAACTTTGCCGGATTCGACCAACATTGTTTACCGCGAGGTCAGTATTGTCGGTCGCGGCCGTACCACCGTGGGCATCAGCGGGATTCCTGCGGGCAGTTGGGTTGTTGCGGTTGGCCACGACCTGCTGGCGCGCAATATGACAGGTGACCGGAGTGAACCGATGGAAGCACGCATTCGCGAGCTCGCCTGGGATCGGTTGATTTCCATGCAGGAGCTTCAGCAGCGCGATGTTTTGCGGCGTTTCATGGAGCGCCAAACTGTCACTGAAACCTCTTCAAGCAACCGATGAAGTCTCCCGCTGATCTCTCTATCCGCCGTCCCGTCGCGACGGTGATGTTTTATTTGATCATTTTGACGATTGGTTTCGTTGGCATGCGCCACCTGCCGATCGATTTGCTGCCGGAGATTGAGTTTCCTCAGGTGTCCATTCAGACCTCGTATCCCAATGTGGGGCCGGAGGAAATGGAGCGTCTCGTTACTCAACCCATCGAAAATGCCGTGTCGGGTGTTGGCATGGAGCGCATTACTTCCTGGTCGGGTGAAGGGATCAGCTGGATAACGCTCGAATTCAGTAGAGGTACGGACATCGCGGAGGCCTCCAACGACATTCGCGATGCCCTCGAGTCAGTACGCAACCAGTTACCTCCTGATATTAATTTGCCTCGATTGCGTAAATTCAATCCGGACGACTACCACATTGTGTCGATGGCTGCGACCTCCGATGTTTACGACCTTCAGCAATTGACCGATGTGGTGGATCGCGAGCTGGTGCGGCGCTTTGAGCAAATTGATGGTGTCGGAACTTTGGAGCTGCGCGGGGGTATTTTTCGGGAGATCCGAATCGATTTGAGGCGCGACATTCTGCAGGCCTACGGGTTGACCGCTCTGGATGTGCAGCAGGCGGTGTCCCGTGAGAGCGCGATTGCTCCCGGTGGCAATGTTAAGGACGGATTGCGCGACCTCTATGTGCGGGCTGTCGCAGAGTATGAGAGCATAGACCAAATTGGCGATGTGGTTGTGCGCGAAGTCAACGGCGCCCAAGTGCGTGTCCGCGATCTGGCGACCGTGCGAATGGACTATCAGGACCCGAGCTGGTTGACGGATGTGGACGGATTGCCGGTGGTGCAGATCCGTGCACGGAAACAGAGCGGGGCGAACACGGTGTCGGTGGCGCAGTCTATTTTGGGTGAAATTGATCGGGTCAACGCCGACCGCAGCGATGTTGAGATCAGGGTTCTGGAGGACACCAGCCTGTTCATTCAACAATCCATAGACAATGTGCGCAGCTCTGCTGTTTGGGGTGCTTTGTTGGCTATTCTCGTGTTATATTTTTTCCTGCGCAACGGCTCTTCGACGTTCATCATCGCATTGTCGATACCGATATCGTTGATTGCCACTTTCGGGCTGCTTTATTTCCGCGACCTATCATTAAATCAAATGACATTTGGCGGCCTGGCGCTCGGGGTCGGGTTGATCGTGGACAACGCGATTGTGGTGCTCGAGAACATTGTCCGGCAGCGTGAAGAAAACGGTAAAAATCGCAAAGAAGCTGCATCGGTCGGTTCACGTGAGGTAATTGGCGCCATCGTTGCCTCCACTCTGACGACCTCGGTGATCTTTTTGCCAATTGTTTTCATGCAGACAGTTACCGCCGTGATGTTTCTGGAGCTCGCCATCGTGGTAGTCTTTTCCCTGCTCTGCTCGCTGTTGGTCGCGATTACGCTGGTTCCTATGTTGGCCAGTCGCTTTCTCCGCACCAGCGTGGATCAGAAGCCGGGCAAGCCGGTGCGACACCAGAAGTTCCGTGAGCGCATGGACCGTTTTGAGCGCCGCTACAGCCGTTGGATAGGGGGCGCGGTGCGCCATCGTTACGCAGTCTTTGCCACGACCCTGGCCCTGCTTGGGGGTGCCTGGTGGTTGAGTAATTCGGTTCCGGTCGAATTGACTCCGGATACGGACGCCAATCAGGTTCGGGTCCGGCTGAATATGGATGAAGGCACGAACCTCGCGGTTGTGCAGTCTTACTTGCTTGAGTTGGAGGACGTTGTCAGGGATGTCGTAGGCGATACCCGGGTCGAAAACATCACGACCGGTCTGCGCCGTGGGCGTGGCCAAATTGATATCACTTTGCCGAATCCGGATGAGCGAACCGTTAGCAGCACTGTGCTTGCGGACCGCATTCGTGAGGCCGTTACCGGATCGGTTCCCGGTGCTCAGATTCGCGTTCAGGCCCAGTCAGGTATGTGGATTCTGCGGCGTCTTTTCCGGGGTGGTGGAGGCGATGAGGCAGTGCAGATTCGCCTGATGGGTCACGATCAGCAGGAGTCAATCCGCATCGGCCAGGAAATCCGCCAGCGCATGGAGGGTGTTCCAGGTATTCTGGATGTGAATATCGGCGGTGAAGATGACGATGGGCAACCGGAACAACGCATCCGATTAGACCGGGACCGCATCGCTGCGCTCGGCTTAACCATCAGCGAAGTGGCACAGGCAATCCAGTTGAATGTTGGCGGAGGCCGCGCAGGTCGTTTTCGCGAGGGTGGGGATGAAATTAATATTCAGGTCCGGTTGCGTCCGGAGGATCGTTTGACTGCACTGGACTTGGAAAATATCTCGATCCGAACTCCGGAAGGATCCACCGTACCTTTGTCAACCGTTGCCACTCAGGAGCGTGCGCGTGGCAACCACGGTATCCGCCGGATCAACGGTCAGCGAGTCACTTACATATCGGCGAATCTCGAGTCGGGCGTAGCCCTTGGGGACGCCGTTGAGCGCATTCGCGCAGACCTACGCACAATGGAAATTCCGGCGGGGTATTCGATTGTATTCGGTGGCGAATACGAGGAACAGCAGCGGGCCCAACGGGACTTCCGCTTGGCAATCTTGTTGGCGGTGGCATTGATCTACATGGTCATGGCTGGACAGTTTGAACGCTTTCTGGATCCACTGATTGTTATGTTCTCAGTGCCTTTGGCGCTGGTGGGTGTGATTCCGACACTGTGGATAACGGGGACCACCTTGAATATTCAGAGCCTTATGGGCTTGATCATGCTCATCGGTATAGTGGTCAATAACGCCATTGTGCTGGTGGACTATATTAACTTGATGCGAAGAGAACGGAATATGGATCTGGTGCCAGCAGTTGTTGAGGCCGGACGTTTGCGCTTGCGGCCGATTCTTATGACTACTGTGACGACGATTCTCGGGCTCATGCCGCTGGCCATCGGGCTCGGTGCTGGCGGTGAGATTCAAGCAGCGCTGGCGCGCACAGTGATCGGCGGCTTGGCCGCTTCAACTCTCATCACCTTGATTCTGATCCCAGTGGTCTATGTCAGTGTACACCAGTTGCGCGAGCGTATTGTCGGCTGGATGTGCAAGTCTGAAGAAGGCGATGCAGTGACCAGCGCGGAGCGCGCTTGAGCCGAGCCAAAGACATCTTGACTTATCGCTCAGGTCGATTGGTCTGAAATCCTTTTGACTATGAAGGAAATGACGCCCTTGGAAGAACTCCGCCACTCGGCGGCGCACGTACTTGCCACTGCGGTTCTCCGCCTGTTTCCGGAGACGCAGCTCGACATCGGGCCGCCGACCGACACCGGGTTCTACTACGACTTCGATCTGGATCACAAGCTGACCCAGGACGACCTCGTGCGCATTGAGGACGAAATGCGCAAGGTCACCAAGGAGAACCAGCGCTTCGAACGTTTTGAAACTTCCCGCGAGGAAGGGGAGGCCATGATTCGGAAAATCGGCCAGGAGCGTTACAAACTGGGCCGTCTGGCGGATATCCCACAGGGCGAACCGATCAGCTTTTACCGCAATGGCGAGTTTGTGGATCTCTGTGCAGGCACTCACGTCAACTACACGAAGAAGTTGAAGGCCTTCAAGCTGCTTAGCATTGCCGGCGCCTACCACCGTGGTGATGAGAAAAACAAACAGCTTCAGCGTATTTATGGCACCGCCTTTCCGACCAAGGCTGAGTTGGACGCCTATATGGAACAGCTAGAGGAGGCGAAAAAGCGGGACCACCGCAAACTGGGCCGTGAGCTGAAGCTCTTCCACATTGATGAGGCCGTCGGCCAAGGGCTGGTCTTGTGGACCCCGAAAGGTTCGATCATCCGCCAGGAACTGCAGGATTTTATTTCCGGTGAGCTGCGTAAGCAGGGCTACTCACAGGTCTTTACCCCACACATCGGCAAGCTCGGACTGTACCGCACTAGCGGACACTTTCCTTATTACAAAGAGTCACAGTTCAACCCGGTCGTCGAGCGCGACGCTCTGGAACGGCTGGCGGATGAAGGCTGCAGTTGCTCCGAGCTCAGCAACCACATCGACGAGGGTACGGTGGATGGCTATTTGCTGAAGCCGATGAACTGCCCCATGCACATTAAGATTTTCGACAGCCAGCCCCGCTCCTACCGCGATTTGCCTGTGCGCCTTGCCGAATTTGGCACTGTCTATCGCTGGGAGCAGTCCGGAGAGCTCAGCGGAATGACCCGTGTGCGTGGCTTCACTCAGGACGATGCCCATATTTTCTGCATGGAAGAGCAGGTCGGCGCCGAAATTCGCGGCTGTCTCGATCTTGTGCGAATTGTGTTTCGGACCCTCGGGATGAACGACTACCGTGTGCGCATCGGCCTGCGGGACCCGGATTCCACCAAATACACCGGCGATCCGAAACTTTGGGACAAGGCTGAAGCCGCTCTGCGCGAAGCCGCCAGCAGCCTCGACGTGCCGCATACCGAAGAGCCCGGAGAAGCCGCGTTCTACGGCCCCAAGATTGATTTTGTGGTCAAGGATGTCATCGGCCGGGAATGGCAGCTGGGTACCGTTCAAGTTGACTACAATCTCCCGGAACGCTTTGAGCTGAAATACGTCGGCGCCGACAATCAGGAGCACCGCCCGGTGATGATCCACCGTGCGCCTTTTGGCTCCATGGAACGCTTTACCGGAGTGTTGATCGAACACTTTGCCGGCAACTTCCCCGTGTGGTTGTCTCCCGAACAGGTGAGGGTGCTGCCGATCACCGATGACCAGCTGGACTTCGCCCGCGAAATCGAGGCACAGTTGAAGGCGGCCAATATCCGCTGCTCCATAGACAGCCACGCCGACAAGTTCGGCGCCAAGGTTCGTCGCGCAGAGCTGGAGCGGGTCCCCTATATGTTCGTCGTCGGTAAAAACGAAGTCGCCGAGGGTCAGGTTACCATTCGCAGCCGCACCAATAAAGGCGATGAAGGCAGTCGACCTGCAGCAGACGCAGTTGCCCGGGTGCTTGAGGCCATCGAAGGCAAAGAATTGCCGCATCCCTAAATTCTCCCCGAAGGCTGTTGGAGCCCGGCCTTCGGGCCGAACGCAGGGCCTTTGCGTGTAGACAACAGCGGAGAGACCGACAAGTCCTTCGGGGGAACGATCCACCCAGATACCTACTTCGAGGCGCTTTTGGGCACCCACAGCAATGGGCTTCAGGCAGCTAATAACGTTTTTAGAATTATCTTGAAACAATTGCTTTCAGAGTCGATAACTAACGGTCGTATGAATATTGCACACATAACTGGATACCTCACGGACGACATCGAACTGCGTTCATTCGACAAAACCAATATCTCGACCTTTCGGCTGGCGGTTAATGAGGGCAAGGAAACCCTCTTCATGCCAGTTCAGGTCTGGAATCAGGAGCACCTGCGGAAGTTCCTCAGCAAGGGATCCCGGGCTCTGGTCACCGGATCGCTCAAACAGGAGCAGTGGGAGACGAAAAAGGGCGAAAAACGATCGAGAATGGTCCTGAATGCCCGTAGCGTTGAGTTCCTCGATCCCAAGGAAAAATAGAAAAAAGGCGCTTCAAGCGCCTTTTTTATTTCGTGGCGAAAATAAGCCAGCTGTCGGAGTCGAACCGACGACCTGCGGTTTACGATACCGCTGCTCTACCAACTGAGCTAAGCTGGCGTAGGAAAGTGGGAGGATTAAGGAGAGCTGCGCTTCCAGGGCAAGCCGATAATTGCCGGAGAGCATGGTTTTTTTGTTTTTGCGGAACTTAGTATTGCTTTCGGGCCCTACATCTCTATTGCTCTCCCTTTTTCCCTTTTTGCCAAAATGAAACAAATCAATCTCAATTCAAAAGTCCGTGAAGGGCTCGGGCGTTCCGAATCTCGTAAGCTGCGCAAGCAGGGGCTGATTCCGTCCGTCATTTACGGAGAATCCGGTGTACGCCACCTGACGATCAAAAACACGGAGTTCCTCTCGGCCTGGAAAGAGATTGCGGGCCGCGCTGCTCTGCTCGAGTTGAAAACCGAAGGGGACGACGAAACCCACTTCGCGATCATTCAGGAAGCACAACGCAACCCTGTCACTGATTCCTTTGAACACATTGACCTCAAAGAAGTTGTGCGCGGCCGCGATATGGAAGCCAGCATTCCAGTGCACACTTTCGGCGTTCCCCATGGTGTCAAAAACTATGGCGGGGTGCTGGAGGTCAATCTCGACGAAATCCAGGTTCGCTGCCGGCCGCGCAACCTGCCTGAGCTCATCGAGGTGGACGTGAGCAAGCTCGAAATCGGTAAGTCGATTCACCTGGGTGAGATTCCAGTTCCGGAAGGTGTGACCTTTCTCGACGACGACGATCTCGTCGTTGCAAGCTGTGTTGGCGCTTCTTCCGGTGCATCCAGTGCTGTCGACGCCGAGGCCGAAGCTGCCGACGCTGAAAAAGAGTCTGAAGACGCCGAAAAGGAAGCTACCGCCAAGGCCTGAGCCTTGTTTTAATTTTATTGTTCTTTGTATGAAACCGGTGCGTGTCATTGCCGGTCTGGGAAATCCAGGCCGGGAGTATGACGGGACACGCCACAATATCGGCTTTGCCCTCCTGGATCACCTCGCTTCGAAAGAAGGCCTGATCTGGAAGCGCAGTAGTCGCTTTAGTGCCCAGACCGCTGAAACCGTCCTCCAAGGGCAGACCGTCCTGTTGCTGAAACCGCTCACATACATGAATGCGAGTGGCCGTAGCTTACAGGAAGTCTGCCGATTCTATCGTTGGTCACCCGAGCAGATCATCGTCGCTTACGACGAGTTTCAGATTGCTTTGGGCCAGCTCAAGGTTTCGCTCCGTGGGAGTGCTGGAGGGCATAATGGTGTCGAAGACATCATTCAGCGACTGGGCGGTGGCTTTATTCGTTACCGCATCGGAATCGCTCCGGAAGTAAAACCTCTGGTGCCCCTGCACGACTTTGTTCTCGGCAAGTTTGCCGAGAATGAACTACTCAAAATGAACGCGCGCATGGATGCCCTCGTCCAAGGTCTCAATCTGATCCTGGAAAAGGGCGCCTTGATCGCAATGAATCAACTGAACCAACGCATTCCCATCGAATGAGCCAAACTACGCAACGCGACTATAAAGCCACGATTATCCTCGATACCCGCGGATATGATGAACCTGTGGAAACATTGATTGAAAAGGTGACCCAGACCCTCACCGGTCTTGGTGCCAATGTCACTTCCAGTGAAAACCTTGGACGGATTGATTTCATTCGTGTGACCAACCCAAACCATACCGGTGATACCTACATCAAGGTTGAATTCTCTGGAGAACCCTCGGTTCCCGGATCTTTCCACGAGAGCGTCCGTTTGGATCGCACGATCAAACGGGTCGTGATCGAGTCCAAGTAATCTCCCCACCAAATCAATTAGGAAAGGTAGCAAAGAATGGCCTCTTTCAACAAAGTTCTCCTCATGGGTAACCTTACACGCGATCCGGAAGTCCGGACGACCCCCAGCGGTCTCACCATCGCCAAATTGGGTCTCGCAGTGAACCGTAAATACCGTACGCGTGAGGGAGAACAGAAGGAAGAGACTACTTTCGTCGACGTCGATGCTTTCGGCCCCCAGGCTGAAGTCATCCAACGCTACTGCAGCAAAGGCTCAGGGATCTTCATTGAAGGTCGCTTGCGTCTGGACCAGTGGCAGGACCCGAAGTCCGGTGAGAACCGCTCGAAGCTCAATGTTGTGCTGGAGAATTTCCAGTTCACGGGTGGGCGCGGTGAAGGCGGCAATCAGGGTGGCGGCTATGAGCAATCCTCGCCTCCCCGCAGGGAAAGTAACTCCGCCCAGTCCGGTAACTCAGCTGGAAGTCAGGGACTTGACGAGGAAGACGACGTTCCGTTCTGATGAACTGAGGTCCATTTAAGCAACCGAATCCATCCATTTAAGAATCTATATATCATGGCTACTGCAAATTTGCTTCTGCTAAAACCTGTCGAAAACCTCGGTGACGAGGGGGACGAAGTCACTGTCAAGGCTGGCTACGCCCGTAATTATCTGCTTCCCAGCGGCATCGCCATACCGGTGACCCGCGCCAACCGCAAGCAGATGGAAGTCCTCCGCGCCCGTGCGGAAGAGCGCCGTAAGCAACAGCTTGAGGTTGCTCAGGAACTTGCTGAAAAACTCGGTAAGATTTCCATCGCGTTCGCAGTTCAAACCGGCCCAGGTGGCAAGATGTTTGGCTCTGTGACCGCACAGGACCTGCTGAATCGCCTCAAGGAAGAAGGCGTCGAACTCGACAAGAAACAGGTCAGCCTCTACACTCCGGTCAAGAGCCTGGGTAAACACAGCACGCGGATCCGCCTGCACCCGGAAGTCTCCACCGATTTCGAATTCGAAGTCGTTTCGGAGAATCCCATTGAGGAAGAAGAAGGCGAAGAGGAATCCGCATCAGCCTGAGCATGGCTCGTTTCGGAAAGGCAGGTGATTCTTCGCCCGTAGCCGCTCCTGGCAAACCTGACGTCAAAGGCAGGGTTCCGCCCCATAATCTGGAGGCGGAGTCTGGCCTGATCGGGTCTTGCATTCTGGAGGGTGGTGCGGAGCTGATCACTCGCTGCCTGGAGGCCCGGCTTCGGCCTGAGGCCTTTTATCTGCCTGCGCACCAAGTCGTTTATCAGGTGCTGATTGACCTCTATCGCGATGGTAAGTCCGTCGATGAGGTGATCGTTTTTGATGCGCTCAACAGTCGCTCCGTTCAGTCCATCCCGTGGCTGAAAGAGCAACAGCGCCTGACCCCCGCTGATACACCCTTGATCGAATTGATTGGCGGTCCTGCATTTCTTGGTGATCTGACAGGACATATCCAAACCACAGCCCATGCCCAGTATTGGATGGAAATTGTGCGTGAGAAGTGGATGCTGCGGCGCCTGATCAATACATCGGTTAACATCGCTGATTCCGCCTACACCCAACAGGATCGTTTGGCTGATTTCATTGACTCGGTGGAGAAAGAGATCCTCAGCATCAATGAGGACTGGGTTCAGGAGTCGGCTGAAAAGTTTGAGGACTCTGTTGATGCCACCCTCCAGTTAATAAACGAGATTCTGCAGGGGAAGCAGACGTCCGGGGTGATGTCTGGCTACATCGACGTGGACAAAATGACCTTTGGTCTGCATCCCGGGCAGATGATCATCCTAGCCGCGAGGCCCTCAATGGGCAAAACGTCGTTTGGCATGAACATCGCCGAGAATGTTGCGCTGCCGGTCAAAGGTGAGGGCAATGGCGTTCTGGTTTTCAGTTTGGAAATGCCTTCCGAGCAATTGGCCATGCGTATGCTGTGTGGTCGTGCGCGGGTAAACCTGCGCAAAATCCGCGACCGAACGGTCAGTAAGGATGAGATGAAAAAGCTCGTTCAAACGGGCGCTGAACTGCGCCAGGCCCCCATCTGGGTAGACGATTCCAGCGGTTTGAATATTCTCGAGTTGCGGGCGAAGGCACGGCGTGTCTGCCAACGGGAAAAAGTGGGCTTGATCATGGTTGACTATCTACAATTGCTCAGTGGCACCGACCAACGGGTTCCCCGGGAACAGCAGATTGCTGAAATCAGCCGGGGCTTGAAAGCGATGTCGAAGGAACTCAGCGTTCCAGTTTTGGTCTTGAGTCAGTTGAACCGTGCTTCCGAAAAAGAAAATCGCGAACCCCGCATTTCCGATTTGCGTGAGTCCGGCTCCATTGAGCAGGATGCCGACGTAGTATTTCTACTCTCGACCAATCGCGATAGTGATGAGAATCCTATCGTCCCCCAGGCATCCCATGAACGAAAACTCATTATTGCAAAAC
>JBJHBN010000027.1:0-11876 GCA_050485505.1 Opitutales bacterium
CGTGCGTCGCGAAGTGGGAGACGGGATTCCCGGGGATGCCAAAGGCGAGTTGGCGACCCCGCCGGGCAATAATCAAGGGCTTTCCGGGTTTGGCGTTGACCCTCCTGGAGAGGATTTCGAAGCCGAGGGCTTCGAAGGCGGCAGGAGTGTGGTCATGATCACCGACGCTGGAACCGCCTGACACCAGCAGGATATCGAAGGGGGCTGCGGCTGCGACGGCGTCGACCAGGGACTGGGCTTGTTCGTCAACGTGAACGTTTGCGGCGATAGGGCTGCCTGCTTGCTGCGCCAGGGCTTGAATCAAGGGTCCATTGGTATTGCGGATCTGACCGTGTCGCGGGTTTTGCTCTGCTGGAACAATTTCACTCCCGGTGGTCAGGTGGATCAGACGTGGTGGGGGGATGATTTCGATTTGAATGGCGCCTACAGAGGCGAGTACGGCTATTTCTCCGGGACCAATACGGGTTCCGGCCTGCAACAGGCATTGGCCGGCTCGAACAGAGCTGCCGCGGCGGCGGATCAGTTTGCTTAGGGCTGGTTGACGGGTTTGGACCATGTTATCCCGCGATTCGCTGTCCTCAACCATGACGAGGCCGCAGCCGACGGGAACTTCGGCGCCGGTAAAAATGCGGCAGGCTTCACCGGGACCGGGTTGGACGGCATTTGCTGCCCCCGGTTCGATCGATCCTGCAATGCGGTAGGATCCGGGGGGGCTGTCTATTTTCAAGGCAAATCCATCGATTGCCGAGCGGTCGAATGCGGGCTGGTCCGCATCGGCATGGACGGGGGCCGCAAGCACGGCACCAAGACTGGTGGCAAGGGCCCGCTGGGCTGTGGGAAGCGGTTTGGCGATGGCATCGATCAGTTGCCAGGTTTCGGCTACTGACTTCATGCGATCACTCCTGTCTTCCAGATGGGGACATCCTGTTTGAGGCGGTCCATGAAAGCGGTCAGTAGGGCGAATGCTTCGGCGCGGTGCGCGGAGCGGATGCCGATGTAGATCGCGGCCTCTCCGACCCGAATTGGGCCGTGGCGGTGAATCACTTTGACTGCATCGCATGGGAGTTGGGTCGCCAGCTCTTCAAGAATACGGGTCATGGAACTGATTGCCATTGAGTTATAGGCCTCGTAATCCAAGCCCGCGATCGGAGCCCCGTCTTCGCTCCCACGCACGATTCCGTAGAATTCAGCCAATGCCCCGCTTTGGCCTGATGCTGGCAATTCCCAGGCAGGGTAAGGAATGGGTTTGGTGTCGAGCTCGACCTGGATTTTCATGGAGAACGGACTACCCGAGCGCTGGCGGCCGCGCAATGCGGAAGTGTTTGTCGGTCTAGTGGTCACACCACTAGCCGCCGGAAACGGGAGGAATGAGGGCGACTTCGTCGCCTTTCTGGAAGCAAGTTGCCGCATTGGCCAACTCACCGTTGCGGGCCAGGCGTGTCTGGGAACGAATCTTCTTCAGTTCCGGGTACTGCTCCAGCAGGTGCGTCCATAATGATTCTGCCGTTTGTGCGCCTTTAGGGTTCCAGCTGCACTCACTGCAGCCTGCCAGGTTGCGGGCTTGGGAAAAAAAGAGGATTTTCATGGGTTTTAGAGCGAGAGCAGAAGCTTAGCGGACGCAATGACCAGCACCAAGGCCAAAGCTAGTTTCAGTTGACGATTCAATGCGCTGCCGCTACCCCAGCGGGCACCGAGAAAGCCACCCAAGACAACTGTTGCTGCAAGCAGTGGCAACGCCTCTGGAAGCTCCTGCCAGTAAGCACGGTTACCAATCAGGCCTGCTGCCGAGTTGACGAAGATGAAGGGGGCCGATACGGCTGCCGCGGTCTTGGCATCGGCCCAGCGAAAAATCAGCAGCAAGGGTGTCAGGAAGATGCCACCGCCGACCCCGATCAGGCCTGAAAACCAGCCAATGCTGGTGCCAAGCAAGAGGACGGCCCACAGCGAAGGCCTTTTCAGCGACTCGCCGCTTGGCGGATTCCATAGCAGGCGAAGGGCGGCAAAGCTCAGTGCCAGAGCGAGGAGAATGTTGAAAGTCTGCGCGGTGATTGCGGTGCCACCGCCAAGATAAGCGAGGGGAATGGATGCGGCAGCAAAGGGCCAGAACAGCCGCCAGGCAAAATGTCCGGCGCGGAAGAAAAGCAGGGTGCCAACCATTGAGACCGCAAGGTTCAAGCTCAGTGCGGTTGGTTTCATCACCAGGGCAGGTGTCGCGGCCAGCGCCATGATGGCGAGGTATCCGGATGCACCGCCGTGGCCGACCGCTCCGTAGAGGACGGCGATAAAGAAGAGTGGCAGCAGCAGGATCAGCCAGTCATCAAGCATGGACCGAAGGCAGTTCTATTTTGCCCTCCAGTGCAAGGTTTTCGACAGCGGCGCTGCAGAGACCGGCGAAGGTTTCTTCGGCCAGGGTTAACTTTTTTGACTCGAGCCAGACCAGGGACCATTGCCGTTGCAATCTTGGCCGGGTCAGCGGCAAGGCATAAAGGGAGCCTTCCTGGATCTCCCGGTCGACGATCCAGCGGGGCAGGAGGCCAACCCCAAAGCCGATTTTGATCAGCTCCTTGATGGCGTTCATGCTGCCCATTTCGACGAAGCTCTGCAGACGCCAGCGACGCTCTCGGAAATAGCTTTCGATGGATTGGAAAGTGGAGCTTTTGCGGTTGTAGAGGATGAAAGATTGTTCGGAAACTTCCCGGAAATTGACTTTCTGTGCCCGCGCCCAGGGATGGGCCGAGCCGACCACAAACTGAAGCTCATCTGTGAATAGATCCTGTCGCTTCAATCCCGTGGTTTCCGTGGCTCCCACCACCAGCGCGAGGTCTACTTCATGGGCTTCCAAAAGGTTCAGGGCTTCGGGAGAGTCTGCCGGGGCGATCTGAATAGGTGCTTCGGGAAAGCATTCCTTGAATTCGCGCAGGATGGAAGGTAGCAGGAATTCACAGGAGGTGACGCTGGCGCTGATGCGCAGGCGGCCCCGGCCCCAGGCGCTGATCGACTCTACTTCCTGACGGGTGCGTTTGAGGTCGTTGAGGATGCGGGTGGCCTCTTTAAAAAGGTGTTCACCCGCTGGTGTCAGGAGGACGGTGCGGCCAATGCGCTCGATCAGATTGCACTCCAGATCCGACTCCAGGGCCTTCAGTGAATGGCTGATCGCGGATTGGGTAAGCGACATCTGCTTCGCGGCGTCGGTGAAGCTGCCACTGCGTGCCAATGCGGCAAAAATTTCAAGTTGGCGGGTTTCAAAGGATCGATTCACAGAGGAAAGTTAGCAGTGTTTGTGCCGGTTTGAACAATCCGATCCGCTTTCTGGCGGATCAGGCATGTTGTTTGCTGGTGCTGCGGGTGTGCTGCCATTATTCGCATCTCATATGAGCCCAATTCGAGTGGGCATTGTTTCCTTGGTCGATTGTGCTCCGCTGGTCGCTGCGGAGCACTTTCGTCTGTTTGAAAAACATGGTTTACCGCTGGTCCGCTTGCACCGGGAGCTGGGCTGGGCTTCGGTGCGCGACAAGCTCGCATTTGGCGAACTCGATGCGGCCCAGACCCTTGGAGCCTTTCCGCTGGCTGCGGCATTTCGGGTAGGCGGTGCCAGTCAGGGAGGTGGAGCGGCGACTTTAATGCTCAACGCCCACGGCAACGCTATCACCCTGTCGCAGCGGCTGCGCGAGGCAGGGGTCCGGGATATGGAGGATTTGCGGTGCTTTGCGCGGGCCTTGCCGCTGGCAAGGCGACTGGTTTTCGGCACTGTTTTTTCGACCTCTTCACACCACTTCCTGCTGCGTCAATGGTTGCGCGCTGTCGGCTTGAATCCGGACAAGGACGTGCGCATTGTCGTGGTTCCTCCGCAGCAGATGTTTCGCAATTTGCAGGCTGGTACCATCGATGGATTCTGTGCGGGGGAACCCTGGAACACCTTTGCAGTCAGTGCAGGCGTCGGTTGGTGTCCTGCAGTTTCGGCTCAGTTGGCGGAGGGGCATCCGGAGAAAGCCCTGGTCTGCAGTGACCGCTTTCTGCATCAGCGTCCATCCGAGGCCGTGAGCCTGACCGCCGCGGTGCTGGAGGCCTGCGTTTTGTGTGAAGACCCACAGGTTCGGCGTGAGCTGGTTCCGTTGTTGGCGGCGCGTCATCGCCTGAATTGCCCTCCAGAGGCTATTGAGGCGAGCTTGCTCAATCGCTTTGATGACGGAACTGGCGTAACCCTCGACTGCGAACACTTTCACCGCTTTTCTGGAGAGGGCGTCAATGCACCAGCGGAGGCTCATGCTCAGTGGTTTTTCGACGGTATGTTGGAGGCTGGCCTGATTGATCGCTTTACGGATCTTGATGGTGCTGTCTGTGAACGCTGTTACAGGATGGATATCTTTACTCAGGCGGAGGCTGCTGTTACTGCTTTGCGGTAAGGATGAAATGGCATTGAGCGGATAGATGGGCTTTGAGAGAGTGGAGTCCATGGAAGCATCGGTTGAGGCATTTATTCGCGAGCGACTGGCCATTGGGCTTGAACGCCTGAAGTCCTGGGTGGAGCAGAACACGCATACCCGAAATCCGGATGGGGTGGAGCTGCATGCGACTCAATTGGAGGAGGCTTTTGTTCCCCTCGGCTTCGCTGTCGAGCGTCCACCTGCAGGAGTAGATGGCTGTGGACGACACCTCTTTCTGCGGCGCACCGGCTCGGGCGAGGGTCCTGCGGTGGCCTTGATCGCTCACATGGACACGGTTTTCCCGGAGGCGGAAGAGCGCGAGAATGATTTCCGCTGGAAATATCTCGAGGGGCGTATTTACGGTCCGGGGACCTGGGACATAAAGGGTGGCAGTCTAATGATTCTGTTACTGCTGGAATTGGTTCAGCGGCAAGATCCGGTCTTGTTCGAACGCGTGGATTGGCACATAGCGCTGAATTCTTCGGAAGAAATCCTGAATCACCATTTTGGCGTTTTGTGCCGACAGCGCTTTCCTGAGAATACCCGGGCGGCCCTGGTGTTTGAAGGCGACAGCACAGCGGATGCCGCACGCGAATGTCGATTGATCTGGCAGCGCAAGGGACGCGGTATTTTCCGCCTGCTGGCCGAGGGCCAGGGCGCTCACGCTGGCGCCTCACACGAGCGAGGGGTGAACGCTATTCGTCAGCTGGCGCGTGCCATCGAACCTCTGGAGTGCCTGACCGACTACCGCAAGGGTCTGACTGTAAACATCGGGCGGATTGAAGGTGGAGTGGATTTTAACCGTGTGCCCCACAGCGCTGAGGCGCGGATGGAAATCCGTGCTCCGGACAGCAAGACGCTGGAGGCGGCCATAGCGGCCGCGCAAACCGTGGTCCGTAACCAGATGGTGCTTGAAAGCGGTGACGGGAAGACCCGGGGTCGGATCCGTCTGGAAACCTTGCAGATCGATCCCAGCTGGGATGCGAACCCTGGTTCGCAGCGCCTTTTTGAAGTCTGGCAGAGCGCAGGTGCTGAATTGGGTATCGAGTTGAAAGCGCTCGCCCGCGGCGGCTTGAGCGACGGCAATTTTCTCTGGCAGCACATTCCAACCATCGACGGCCTCGGCCCTGCGGGCGGCAACGCCCACAGCTCGGAGTGGAGCGATGGCGATTCACCGAAACGGCCGGAATACATTCTGGCGGAATCGTATGTGCCGAAGCTGAAACTCCATCTCTCTGCATTGCAGCGCCTTTTAGGTCAACAGTAGCCGCACGCCAGCATAAATGCAGGCGCTACTTTTGTGCGCTCGGACGAAATGGTAATTTTCCATACAATCCCATTGAATGTTGTCTCCACCGGAGTTCTCAGGCCCAATAGGGGCATGTTACGTTCAGGATTGGTTTCCATAACCTTGCGGCAACAGCCGACTGCCGTTGTCATCGACACCGTTGCAAAGGCCGGTCTGCAGGGTATAGAGTGGGGTGGCGATGTGCATGTGCCCCATGGCGATTTGAAGATTGCGGAGGCCGTAGGTACGGCCACCCGCGGCGCTGGGATTGAAGTGGCTGCGTATGGATCCTATTACCGCTGCGAGAGTCCAGCCGGCAAAGAAGCCCCCGAGCCTGAGGCGGTGTTGGACTCAGCACAGGCACTCGGCGCTCCGTCTATCCGAATATGGGCCGGGCGGGATACCTGGGAGAAAATGGCACGTAGCGAAAGGCTGGCTATTCTGCGCAGAATGGAGGCCTTTGTGGAACAGGCCGCCGGGCGCGGTATTCTTGTCGCCCTCGAATACCACCGCAATACTCTCACTGAATCGGAGGAGGGTGTTCGCCAGGTTCTGGAGGGGATTCCACATGAAAACCTGAAGACACTCTGGCAGCCCATGCCAGGTGCCGACATCGACGAAAACCTTCGCCGCCTCGAAGCCATACTCCCCCGATTATTGAACTTGCATGTCTTCTACTGGGGGCCTGGAGGTTTTAACGATCGCAAACCCATCGCGGAAGGCAGAGACGAGTGGATGCAGTATTTTGAACTCACCAGTCACCTGAAAAAAGACCGCTGGGCTCTGATCGAATTTACCCGCGATGACTCGCCACAGAACCTTATCGAGGACGGGGTGGAATTGAACCGCTGGGTTTAGTCCAGATAGCTTTCCAGCATCCAGATCGTCTTTTGGTGAACCTGGATGCGGCCGATCATGAGGTCTTCGGTTTCGGTGTCTCCGGTTTCACCGGCAAGGTCGCGGGCTTCGCCGAGGCTGCGGACGAGCTTGCGGTTGATGTCGGCTATGTGCTTGACCATTTCCTTGGCGGATGCGGTTTCGGATATTTCTTTGATTCCGGCCATTTTCGCCAGATTGCCGAGGCCGCCGGGTGCCAGGCTGCCGAGGGCGCGGATGCGTTCAGCGATCTCATCGATAGCGCCGAACAGTTCGGTGTATTGTTCTTCAAACGCATTGTGCAGTGAGAAGAAGCTGGGGCCGCGGACATTCCAGTGACAGATATGCGCTTGCGCGAGCAAGGCATAGCTGTCTGCAACCACTTGGCGCAGGGCGTTCACGACATCGGAGGATTCGGATTTGTTTTTCTTGGCTACCATAATTTCTGGGGGTTCGATTAAGATAGTATAGGGTCAGAATCCAAAGGATCAAGACGGATGCATGAAATGATTCAGGGCTTCAGGGGTGTTCAGGTTGGTGAACAGCTTTTTTTCCTCCAAACTCACTGCAACTGGTTCGAATAGATCTTTGGCTTGGGCTTCGTCCAGAAGCTTCTGGAGGGAAAACTGTCCTTTTGAAAGGTGCTGCTGAATCTGGGGCAGAAGGTTCTTGGGGTAGACTGCGGCCAGAGGTTCCCAGCGACCGTCAATGTGCGCAGCCCGGCCGCGGGTTTCCGGGCAGGTTTGTATAAGTTTATGCAGCCAGTCTGGAGTCATCCGGACCATGTCCACCGCAAGCACCAGCAGTAGCGGTGTTTGGCAGGCCGACAGCACTGTGGCGATCCCGCCCATCGGCCCTTGGCCCGGCTGCTCATCCACCAGAACGGGGATTTCTTTGATACCGTAATCCGCCCCGCCCTGGCCGGAAATAAAACATTCCATCGGTTGCAGCTGCCGAATTACGTCCAGCTGCTTCTGCAGCAGACTCTCCCCATGAATCTGAATCAAGGCTTTGTCCCTGCCCATGCGCCGCGAGGCTCCCCCCGCGAGGATGCAGGCGCTGAAGGCTGTGGGCGGTGGGCGGTTGGCGGTGGGCTGTGGGCGGTGGGCTGTGGGCGGTGTTCGGTGGGCTGTTGGCGGTCGGCGGTGTAGCGAAGAGACGACAGTCCTTCGATGTGTTCCTTTTGACTGCTTATCTTCAGCCATGCTTTTTCAGGATACCATCGCTCAATATTCTGGCGCGCAGGCCACCGCGGCCTTTGAGCCAGGCTTCGGCGCCGGGGGCTATGGCCTTATCCATCCAGTAGCAGGGTTTACATTCTTCGGAGCCCGAGAATCGGATGCCCTGAATTTCGAATTCTTTGCCGATCCAGTGGTCGAGGTCGACGCCGCGGGTGAAGACGTTTCTCCGCACCGCGCTGGGTGGGATGTTGGAGACCTTGAGCGCTTCGCAGAGTGTCTCAAATACCTCCATGGAGAAAAAGGTGATCTGACCCTTGTAGTCCGGTTTGTGATTGAAGAAGCGGTCTCCCCGAATACCGCTGCCGGCGACGCATTCGATGGTGTCGACGGCGACGACTTCGTTGTCACCCGCAGGCTTGCCATGGTGGCCGAAGTAGTTGTGGCCAGGAGATATGAAAATGTGTTCGATCTGGATCATGCCCGCAGGTGTCCGATGCCCTCGCGAATGGCCGGAATCAAGAGGGGTAGGCATTCTCCGACCGCTTTGGGGTTGCCAGGGAGATTGATGATCAGGGATTTGCCACGCACTCCGGCGGTTGCGCGGGAGAGAATTGCCGTGGGCACATTTGGGAAACTGCGCATACGCATGATTTCACCGAAGCCTGGGAGCTCTTTTTCGATGACCGCCCGAGTGGCTTCAGGAGTCACGTCACGGGGTGTTGGTCCAGTGCCGCCAGTGGTGACGATTAACTCGCAGTCCTCCTCGTCGGCCAGCCTGCGCAATGAATTTGAAATTTCCGTACGCTCATCGGGCAGCAGGTGACTGACAAACTCCAGTTCTTCGCCGTTGCCCCAGCAGTCGCGAAAAACCCGTTCGATTTCCGGGCCACTTTGGTCTGGATAAACGCCCTCGCTGGCGCGGTCGCTTAGGGTAATTCGGCCGACCTTCATTGCTTCTCCTTATTGGTAACCATGATGCCTTCGATGCGCATGTTTTTGTCCACAGCTTTCATCATGTCGTAAAGGGTTAAGGCGGCAATGGAGACTCCCGTGAGGGCTTCCATCTCCACGCCTGTTTTACCATCTGTGCGGGCTTCGCAACGAATCCCGATGGATGCGTCCTCAACACTGAATTCAATCGCGACTTTGTTTAGTGGCAAGGGGTGGCACAGCGGGATTAGGCTAGAGGTCTGCTTCGCCGCCTGAATGCCGGCTATGCGTGCCACGGCGAGGACGTCGCCCTTGGGCAGCGCCTGCTCGCGCAGGGCTGTAATCGTGTCGGTAGAGGCCACCAAGCGCCCTTCGGCGACCGCCAGCCGCCGCTGCACTGGCTTGGCTCCAACATCCACCATGTGCGCCTCACCTTCTGCATTCAGGTGCGAAAACCCGTTTTGTGCTGTCATGAATTTATCTTCAGTAGGATCACCACCGAAGACAAGACGGGAATGAGCCGCCAACACCTTCTCCCATAATTCCCATCCCTCAAAGTTTTCTAACCACTGCCCCAACAGACCCAAGTAGCATCAGACCGGCTGCAAACAGCGTCGATTCCGCGAGTGGCAGGCCGAAGGTGCCGGTGACCGGAGCAGCGAAGAGGATGAGTTGGGTCAGAAGGATCCCGGTGATGAGAATAAGGATGGATGCGCGCGAAATGGGATTGCTTGGAAGCCAGTTCAGACGCAAGGCCTGGGCGATAAGAAATGGGGTTACGACGACCAGAAAAACCCAATGCAGGAAGCCGATGACGATAAAGCGGTTGTTGGCCAGATCAACGAAGCCTGGCCAGGCGGCGACCAGCTGCATGAGGTTTTTTGCGAGCAGTGCGGTCAGCGCAAGGGTACACAGGAATCGAATCCACCCACTGTCGAGAATTCGACGAGTGGCTTGATCGCGGAAAACACCGAAAAAATAGCCGAAGCCCACCAACTGCAATCCGGCTCCGATGCCCGCGAGGGCAAATACCCAGATTGGCGGATCAAGCCACAGCACCGACAGCAGGAAGGTCAGGGCAATCCCGATGATCCAGTAACGAAGAGCCTGTTGGGCTGGGCGAGGCGATATCTCCGGCAGTTCCTGGAGGATCCAGGCCAGCAAAAAGCAGATGAACCAGCCGTTGTATTGAAAGTGCAGGTACCAGTAGACCGCCAGTTCGTAGAAGGCCGAGCCCCGCATGTCGAGCGCTGCGAGGGGACCCAGGGCAAGCGGTCCGATGCCGGATAGCAGCATAAAGACCAGGGATATTTTAAGATACGGCCGTGCGGCGATACTTGCAGTATTGGATCTCCAGAGACGGATGGCAAACGCGACGGCCCCGAGCATGTGGAGGGAAGTGAATGCAATGCTGATGCCGGCGTAACCCTGAAGCGGGTAGGCCACCAGCATGCCGAGATTGGCCACTTGCAGGACAATGAACCAAGCGATGAAAAAGCGGAGCTGATCCGGGCGGACGAAACTCTTGAGAGCCAATGCAAAGAAGGCATTGAATACCCAGCCCAGAAAGGCGATGTGCGAGTGCGCGTGCAGCAGGTTACTATACTGGATCCCAGGCAAGGGATGAACTAGCTGCAAGCGCAGCACGAAGCCGAGTAGGGCAGTCAGGATGAAAAAGCCCCAGGCGATCTGAAACATGCGTCGCATGACCTTATTCGCTATCTTCCCGCGCTACCGAAGGCAAGAGGGCTTTGGCCCAGATAAGACTGCCGATTGCCCAGATGACAGAGGCGGTGGCATAGGCATGGATACGGCCAGAGGGGAGGAAATCAGCCGCCACCCGCAGTGCCATGGCGAAGGTAAGCAGACCGGCCATCCATAGAATCGGTTTCAGGACCTGGCTGAACTTTTCAGACTGGCCACTGTGTCCGAGCAGCACCCGGCTCGCGACGGTGAAGGTCAACAGGCTGAACCCGGTGACGAAAACAACGTGCGCCAGGCCACTTTGATAAGCCGGCATTAGCGCCATCAGCACGTATCCCAGAGGGATGGCAAAGAGGGCGATGCGGAGGGCGAGAGCTAGACTGCCTTTGCTGAACGTTGCCTGATGCACCGGAACCTCATGGAAGAAATAGAGTGTCACTCCCAAGGCCCGCAGGCCGTAGGCCAGATGGAAATAGCCGACAGACTCCAGTACGAAGCTGATGACGACGAGACCACCGCAGGAAGCCGCGAACCGGGCCCGCAGTTTCCACTCTGGGGTGACTTTCAGGCTTTCCGCAAAATTTTGTCGACTTGGCAGGCCGAAGAACCGTGGCAGCAGAAAGGCTCCAATGCCCATGATCGGCAGCAGGATATATCCCTGATAGAGCAGCAGGCGGGCGAGGGTGTAGACCGTCGGCTGATAATTACCGGAGGACGCATTGGTCCAGACGAAGAGTGTGGTTCCGACAAGGGCTGAGAGGAGACCCAGGCCGACGAGCACAAATCCTGGAGGAGGCGTGTCCTGACGGTGCCTGGCCCTTGCAAGAAGCAGGCCGATGAAGCTGGCGAAGAGCAGTAGGAAAGCCAAGTCTGCGAGAAAGGTCAGTTGGGCGAGGTGGAGCGCGGCAACCACTATAATTCCTCCCGCCAGCAGGGCAGTCGCCCTCAACCGGATTCGGGGAACATCCAGCAACCGCGGCAGGGCGGTTCCCAGGAATCCCATGACAAAGGCACTGAGGAAACCCTGGATCATTACGCGCGCATGGGCTGTTGTCGGATAGATGTCCAGCCATTGCATCGCGTACAGCGGCCAGAGTAGGATCCCGATGAGCCCCAGCAACCAGCCCAAAGGAAACAGCAGGCGAAAGGGTTCACCCGCAGCGGTCAGTCTCAGCGTTTTAGCAAGCATGCCGGAGACTGTAGCAGATAAATAGGTCCCCCACCTTGACCACGATCAAGTACGACCTAAAAGATCGTAGCTGCGACGGCCCCCGGCGCACAGCGCGGCAATGGGAGTGCGTTGGATTAGATTCCGCGCTCGGGGCGATCGCGGCTCCGTAGGTGCGGCGGCCCCCGGCGCACAGCGCGGCAATGGGGAGTGCGTTGGATTAGATTCCGCGCTCGGGACGATCGCGGCTACGTAGGTGCGGCGGCCCCCGCCGCACAGCGCGGCAATGGGGAGTGCGTTGGATT
>JBJHBN010000028.1:0-11803 GCA_050485505.1 Opitutales bacterium
GAACAGGCCTATGCCTTCATGTTCGAAGACGACCTGAAGAAAATCCAGAACCTGCCGGAACCGCCGAAGCACCAGACCGGTGCCACCGGTCGTTCGCTGAAAAGCTTGTCACCCGAAGAACTGAAAGAGATCCAGACGCGCCTGCGTCAGCTGTGGTCCATCGCCGAAAAGGTCCGTTCAAAGCGGATGCGCGGTGGCAGCCTCGACCTCGACATGCCGGAAACCAAGATTTACGTCGACGAAGATGGCTACGCGGACCGCATTGTCAAAGTCGAGAACGACGAGAGTCACCAGATGATCGAGGAATTCATGTTGGCAGCCAATGAGGCCGTTGCCAAAACTCTCAACGACCGCAACCTGCCGGGCATTCACCGCGTCCACGACAAACCCGATGCGGCCAAGCTCGACGAACTGGGCGAACACCTCGCATCGATGGGCATTCATGTCGGCGATCTCAGTGTTCGGCGTGAAATGACTGAAGCGCTGAAGCAAATCCGCAAACATTCACTGAGTCATATTCTGCGGATACAAGTACTGCGGAGCCTGAAACAGGCCTGCTACAGGGCCTCAGCGGATGGCCACTACGGACTCAACAAAAAGCACTACGCACACTTCACTTCGCCGATCCGCCGTTATGCGGACCTCATCGTCCACCGGCTCTTTGCCCGCCACCTGATCCAGCCCGGTGACAAGAGTGTTCCCAACTATAAGACCTCCGACCTCGCTGCCTGGGCCCAACACATTTCCATCACCGAACAAAACAGCACCGAAGCGGAACGCGAATCCAATAAGCTGAAGCTGATGGAGTTCTTCGAGCGCGAACTCGAAAAAGACCAAAAGACCTCATTTGACGCGGTCGTTATGGACATCCGTAACCATGGCATGTTCGTCGAACTGAGCGAATCCATGGCCTATGGCCTGATCCACATTTCGACCCTTCGCGACGACCTCTACAAGGTTAACCAGGACCTGACTCAACTGGTCGGCCGCCGGACACGACGTAAATTTACTGTTGGTCAGACCATCCAGGTTCAAGTCGCACGCGTCGATCGTTTCAAGCGCCAGATCGATTTCATGGTGGCCGACAAACCCAAAGCAAAAAAACAAACCAAGAAAAAGCAACGACCCAGAAAATGAGCATCCTCCCGGCTCCCTCATCCATTCCGCAACTACCATTTCACGACTGGGCTGCAACCCCTCCAATGGGTTGGAACAGCTGGGATTGTTTCGGCACCACAGTTTCCGAAGCACAAACCCGCGCCCACGCCGACTACATGGCGCAACAACTGAAAGCCCATGGCTGGCAGTACATTGTAGTCGATATCCAATGGTATGAACCCAATGCCAAAGGCCACGACTACCGCCCCGGCGCAGAGCTGGTTATGGACGGCTTCGGGCGACTGCTGCCGGATCCGGTCCGCTTCCCTTCCGCCAAGGATGGCGGCGGCTTCAAGGTTCTGGCAGACTACGTGCACACCCTTGGCTTGAAGTTCGGCATTCACCTTATGCGCGGTATTCCGCGTCAAGCAGTCGAACAGAACACTCCTGTGTTTGGCACGGATCTGCGCGCACGCGACATCGCCAATACAAACAGCGTCTGCACCTGGAATCCCGACATGTATGGCGTCGATATGCGCAAACCCGGCGCCCAGGCATACTACAATTCCGTCTTCAATCAGATTGCCGAATGGGGTGTCGACTTTATTAAAGTTGACGACATCAGCCGACCCTACCACGACAACGAATCCGAGATCGAAGCGATCCGTACCGCCATCGACCAGACCGGACGCCCAATTGTGCTCAGCCTCTCCCCCGGCGCCACTGCATTGACCGCCGGCGAACACGTCACCCGCCACGCCAACATGTGGCGCATCAGTGATGATTTTTGGGACGATTGGACCGAACTGCGCAAACAATTCGACCGCCTTCGCGACTGGACCCCCTACCGCGGCAAGGGATTCTATCCCGACGCCGACATGCTCCCTCTCGGTACCATAGCCTTCGGCCGTCCCACGAACTTTAGCAAAGACGAACAGTTCACCCTGATGTCCCTCTGGGCCATCGCCCAATCCCCTTTGATGTTTGGCGGTGACCTGACCCAGATGGATGATTTCACCTTGTCCTTACTCACCAACGACCAAGTCCTGGCCGTCAACCAAACCGGCATCCAAGGCCGCGAATGCCTCCGCAACGGCAGTCAAATCGCCTGGCTCGCAGACATCCCCGACAGCCCGGACAAATACCTCGCCTTGTTCAATGCCGGAGAAACTCCTCTGGAATTCCCTCTCGCCTTGAGTGAAATCGGACTTAAAGGCCCCGTCCTCATTCATGACCTCTGGACTCAGTCAAACCTCGGAGTTTACGAACGCACCTTCAGCAAGCAATTAAAGCCGCACGCATCCAGCCTTTATCGAGTAGGACAAACGAGTAGGTGACCAGTGGGCAGGAGACCGTAGATAACATGAAGAGTGCCAGTTGAAAGAAAATCCTTCAAACTGGCACTCTTCATGTTATCTACCTCCACCCCCAGCCCTCCGACCTGTCACGGCGTAGAGTAACGAAGCCGGATCCGTGGTGAAGAAGGTTAATTCGCAGGTATAAACCGCCTCCGGTAAGACTCCGGAATCTTGGCAATATCCACTCTCAGCAAACAATAAAGGGCATCCTGAAAAGCCTGCTCCACATGAAAGCTCAAATACTTGCCGCCAATCCCGCAATAGTAACGCATCAGTGGCGGGATGCCGCGTTCACCATTTTCAATCGAATCAATCAGGCTTCCCAGCTTCCCGATGGGCTGGCCCTGATAAGCCGAAGTAACAAGCCTGTGATACCGCGTCGCGGGCTTGAAGGGATTGCGGGCGCGGACCAGCGATTGCAATGCAGCATCGTCCGCATGATTTCGCCGCAGGTAGTCGACCAAAATCGCCCGGGTCGCCGGATGGTGCGCATTGGATACGGTCACGGATCCGAAAAAGGTATCCGCCTGATAGCGATGGGCCGCAATGCCCAAACCTTTCCAAAGGCCTGAGAGGGCTTGACTGTCGCGCTGGTATTCAGGGACGATAAAAGACCGGCTGAGCTCGAAAGCCTGGCCCATTAATTTATACAGTTTCAGTTGGATGTGAAAGACGTGGCCCAGATACAGCCCCTCTGGGCCTGATGTATTCAGAATCTCCTGCACAATACCCAGCCGGTAAGCTCCTGCCAACTGCCGCTGAGCCCCGTCCCACAGGATCAGGTGATGGTAATAGGCATCCTCTTCGGCCAGATCACAAGCCGAACCGGTGCCCTGCCCCGCCGCGCGGAAAGTCGCTTCACGAATGATGCCCAAAGCCCGCAAGGTCGTGGGAGCCGCCTTCCCTTGGAACCAGTAGAGATCAAACTTACCATGTCGTCCCAGGGAGGCGTCTGACTCGGCACCCAGCTTTTGAAGCTCAGCTTCGATATCCCCAGTCGCAGGCAGTTCCATTAAAGGCGCCATGGCTCCCTCGTCGGACCCGGTTGTATCCGGTCGCACAACATCAAGGTCGGCCCGCAGGTAGCAGATGGCCCTCAGCAAGTCACTCCCTCCCGGCTTCTTCGCCAAGGCTTTGACCGCATCCGGAGGGAGCAACCCGGCAAACCGGATCCTGACTTTGCTTACGGGTGGAGACGTCAACTCCCGGCACAGTGCAAGTGCCCGTAAGCGTGCCCAGCTAAAGGGTATGCGTAAAAAACGACGACTGTTCGAGCCGGGAACGTGCAAACAGGCGATGGTCGCACCCGTTCGGGCCGCCAACCGCAGCAGATGGGGGCTCCAGTTGGAATCGACCACGGCCCCGCCAAGCCTGGGTTCGGCATAGGATACCCGACCGGCTGGGAAAAGGCCCAGGAGCCCATTGTTCCGCAAATGCAGCATCGCCTTTTGAAGACCGTGGCGGTTCCGGCTCCGGGCATCAGGACGGCGAGCCAACGGATTGAGCGGAATGAACTTCTCTTCAAACCCCGGTATGGAGCACAGTAAATCGTTGGCAAGAAAGCTCCACTCCCCCGGTCGAACCTTCTCCATCAGCGCCACCAGAGCAAAGAACTCGATCCCTCCAAAGGGATGGTTCGCCGCCAGGATCAAGGGCCCTTCAATCGATCGGAGTTTTTCACAGCACGCCTCGTCGAATTCAACATCGATGTCCAGGTAATCCAACGAACGCTGTGTAATTTCCACCGCGTCGAAGGGCTCCTGCACGCAGGCGTCATACATGGTCCGTAAAGCACTAAAACCCAGAGCTGCCTCCACAAAGGGCTGACAAACCTGATAGCACCTCCTACCCACACCTGGACGAAGCAGGGCAGACGTATCCATAAACTTATACTTATTACTCACGATCGGAAAATTTAAATACGTCCGCATCCTCCGCCTTCAGCCATTCGTTGCTAACAGGTGCCTCAAGCTCCGGCGGGATGGTATCGGTGACCCGAAAATAGTCCATCGATGCCCGCCCAGCGTTAAACTGGACACGGGTCATACTGACGGTTCGTGCATCGGCACGGGACATCAGGACAGATGCCTCTGGAAAACGGGCATCGTGCCAGCGATGAAAAGTCTGTAAACCGTCGGAGTCAGGTGCCGCCAAGTCGGTCACCGCCTGCTCGAAGGCATCCCTGCGTATCTGCTCCACCCGAGCCGCGTTGACGGATGAGGTAGTCAGAAGGGGGGAACAAGCGCGCTCAACTACCTGTAAATCCGTTCCATTCCAGCGCCGGATTCGGCAGAGGCCCTTTGCGTCCAGCGCCAGCACAATGAACGGCTGATAGCGGTCCTGTGTGACGAGGCTTTGCAGCCGGTGCACGCAATCCTTGGAGTCCGTTGAAACTGCCAGATCCAACAACAGACGTCCCCGACTGCGGAACGAGCATCTGGAGTCGGGAACATCAGCGGTATCCGGGCCATAGTCGTTTAGAATCGCCACGCACAGGCCCAGCTCATTCAGGAATATCCACGAACCCCCGCCCTGTGGATCGATCGGAGCAAAGAAACAAATACCCTCCCCTTCGCTCTTCCACAACTTCGGAACCTCGGCCTCAGGCCGTTTTCGCTGTTCATCCCGGTTGAAAAACAACTCAAAGCCACCCGCGCTGATTCGCCATGAAACCGTGCACATACCTATAATCCTCAACCTCCCTGACAGGCCTGAACCGCCTCATCGTCTACCTTACTCAGCTCCTGCTGGTATTTTGCCGTAGACGGAGCCACTCCGAATCCATCGGGAACCGGTATCCCACGCAAACCGCAGATGACGCCAATCAAGGCATAGTGGTGCACGGTGTGAACGACTGAGTAAACGGCCTCGCGGGCCAGCGACGAAGCCACCCACGGAGACGAATCTCCAAGATAGGAAACCTTGCAGCGCACCTCCACCGATCGGGCCAGAACTCCTGGATCCATGCGTTCAAAGTGATCCAACAAGGAGCTGGTGGCCTGCATAGCCTGCTCACGGTCCGTTTCAAGAAGCGAGTTTCGCTTGCGCGCATCGTAATCCACCCGCCCCTCCACAGCCACCAAAGCTTGAAAATGCTCCAGGCAATGCCGGTAGTGGCCGCCGATCGAAGCGTCATAAACCTCCGGAACCTTCTCTCCGTAGGCCGAATCTGCCATTGAATCCAACAGGTGCGCACCTTGCCGGAGGGTTTCAATCAATGCCGATCTCACGTGTTCGTTTCCAGATAATGTCATCAGTCGAAATTATTCCTGAGGCAGCCCCCTGTCCTTTCCATCCTATCTAAACGAACAGATTAGGACTGTATTTAAATCCTTCGTCAAAACTAGAAAGAGAGCACTTGCCAGGACGCAGCACGCAGGTAGCGGGTAAGCGGCATGCCCATCGGTTTCACCTCAAAGCCGAGGTCCGCAAGCTGGTCCGCGAGCCCGTAAGAATTCGCGCAGGCCACACAGGCCACCACCTCCACTCCGGCCTCCTGTAAACGCTCCACATAGTCGCGCACATCCTTGTCCGCGACAAGGAGACGTTGCGAGGGTCCCCAAACGATTAATCTGACTTCGGAGAACCAACCCTGCTGCATGGCACCTTCCGCATACATCAGGGCGACGCGGTGGGCGACATCCGGGTCGCCGCTTGTCCAGAGGACGGCGAGACGGTCCGGGCCCGAGGTCAAAGCAGCCGCTTCAAGCAGGGCCTCCCCGGAGAGCCTTTCGCGGTAATCGGGGTTGTAATAACGAAAGGTGATCACTCCGTCCCCATCGACAAGAAAGACCGCCGGCACCGGAAGCACCCGGTGCTTTTCCCCCGAGGCTTCTTCGATATCAATCCCAAACCCGTGGAGCTGCTGGTAGGTTTCGTCGTCCACACGAAATGCCACGCCGAAAGCCTTGGCCGCTTCCGACGTGCTGTCGGAGATCAAAGTATAACCGCTTGAGGAATCTGCAGCCGTCATTTCCGCCACTCGCTCGGATCGGTCCGGAGAAATTGCAAAGATGCGGTAGCCCAGCTCCTGAAGCTCCGGAGCGACTTCGGCTAATTCAGATAGATGCTCGTTGCAATACGGGCACCAGCCACCCCGGTAAAAAACAAAAGCGGCGGTACGTCCTCCGGCGAGGTCGGTCAGGGACACCTTTTCGCCGTTGGCAGTCCTCACAGAAACATCGGGTAAAGCGTCGCCACGCTCCAGCGGCTGGACTTCGGTAGCATCCGTCGGCACGCCCGCGGACGCACCAGCCACGGCAAAAATGAAAAACGAGAAGAGAATAGAGTTCAGTCTTTTACGCATTTAAGTTTGGACGAGCGTAAGCTCGCCTTATTCCAATCGTCCAAAAGAGTTTACATTTGGCCAAGGGCTTCGTTGGAGTCCAAGCTTGTTGGCCGCACCCCAAGCCTCCGTATCCGACAGCCTAAAGGTTGAACTCTAGCCTCATTCCAAGAATCCCATTGTCTCTCATAATCACCGCCTTACGGCGCGACCGAAACAGCTCTCGCCTCTCCGCTACTAGTTTTCATTGTCAGCGTGCCTTTCAAATTTCTTACTTCCAGACCTCTCTAGATTCAGGTTTTTTAAAGTTGAACTTTAAAATACCCGGATCCAAACTTTGGGTATGGTCTCGAAAACCAAAGATAGAAGTGAATGGATCCGTCGGGAGCTAAGAGAACCGCTGTTGTTGAGCGCACAGCATTATCCGATCGTGACGGTTCTGGGGCCGCGCCAGTCGGGTAAGACGACTCTGGTCCGTTCCGCTTTCCCGGATCATACCTATTGCAATATGGAGGACCCGGAGTTACGGGCCATGGCGACGGCGGACCCTAAGGAGTTTTTATACCGTCACCGTGCACCGCTGATTTTGGACGAAGTACAACGCGTCCCGGAATTGCTGAGTCTGTTGCAGGTGCATGTGGACGAGCGACCAGAAGAGAAAGGTGTTTTCATTTTGACGGGCTCGCATCAGCCACGGCTCCGGGAAAGCATCAGCCAATCGCTCGCTGGCCGGACATCGATTCTCAAATTGCTCCCGCTCTCTATTGCCGAATTGGCTTCTGCAGGCGTAAAGCAAGATCGGGATGAATGGCTGGCCCGTGGCTGCCTGCCTCGACTCTACCGGGATGCCTTACCCGCGAACGACCTTTACCGAAATTACTATGAAACCTACGTCGAACGGGACGTTCGCCAACTCATCGAGTTGCGTAATCTTCAGTCCTTTGAGCTATTTATGAAATTGCTGGCGGGGCGTGTCGGTCAGGTTCTCAATCTACATGCGCTCGCCAGTGAGGTCGGAGTCAGCTCACCGACTCTGCGCGAATGGCTTTCGGTATTGGAAGCCTCGTTTGTAGTCTTTCGCCTGCCACCCTACTATGAGAACTTCGGCAAGCGCTTTATCAAATCACCAAAACTCTACTTTACTGAGCCGGGCCTCGCAGCCTACCTACTGGAAATTCGAACGCCAGAGCAGATGAGCCGGGACCCCCTTCTCGGTAGTCTCTTCGAAAACATGGTCGTCATCGAAGCCCTTAAAGCACGATGGAACCACGGACTTGACGCAGATCTGTATTACTTTCGGGATCAATCAGGCTTTGAAATCGATCTGATTCTATCGCGCCAGCGCCGATTGTTCCCAGCAGAAATCAAAGCAGCGCGCACCTTTCGACGAGAACAATTCAAAAACCTCGAAAAATTTGCCACCTGGAGTGAGTCGATTGAACCGGGAACAATGATCTACGCAGGGGACCAGGAGCAGGTTGTGCACGGCATGGCACTGCTGCCGTTCGGAAAAACAGCCTCAGCTTTCGGACCATAGCAGATCTAGATCCAACTTTTTGGTCACAGCACTCAATCAACGCAATTTGCAAAACCCCTGCGCGGGGAGATCGAGGGCGGCATTGAACTTGCTGGATAGGTTTTGAAAGGCGATGGGTGCGGTTAATTCGACGAGGCCATTGTCGTCATAATGCGGGCGCAAGGCATCGATGAGTTCCTGTGTGACCTCGTCATCCGTCCGGGTCATGCCCTCGGCGTAGACCAGACTGGCTTTCTCGCGCTCGGCAAGGCAATCGCTTTGACGGAAGGTTTCGAGCGCGTCCAGCTTTGCCGCTCCGTCGACCGTGCGGTCGAGCACCCGCTTGGAATTGAAATCGACGCAGAAAGCGCAGTGATTGATCTGGGAGACGCGCACCGTGATCATCGCCCGCAAATCGGGCGCAACGGGCGAGGATATCCGCTCCAGCGCACGAAAAAAGGCCATGAAACGCCGAAGCAGAACGGGCTGTCGCCCCCAAATCTGCATGGGCACAACCACCTGACCGAAGCGGCGTTTTTGCCAGCGAAAAAGCAGGCGCAGATACCAGGGATAGGCGGAAGAGGTTTTGGGTCCAACGTAAGACATGCGAAAAATTGTAGCACACCACCTTCGCAAAGTCACCGCCCGGTTCAACTTGAACCTGTCGCCAGACAGCATGGCGAATGAAGCCTACGGAATAGGCCCGTCTCTCTTTCGTCTAAACCATCTATGAAGTTCAAAAACCATACCAAAGACACCGCACCCGCAGCCTCCGCTGCTGTGTTGGAAGAGACGGAAAAAGCGTACGGCTTTAAATTGAACCTGTTCGGCATCCTCGCTGAGTCGCCGGTGGCACTCTCCGCCTACGTGCAAATCAACAATCTTCTTCAGGAACACTCCGCGCTCAGTCCGGAGGAACAGCAGGTCGTGATGCTCGCTGTCAGCAAAACCAATCAGTGTGAATACTGCGTCTCCGCGCACACCGTCGTCGCCGAAATGAGCGGCCTTGCCGAGGACAGCATCGAAGCCCTGCGGGCCGGCAAAGAACCCAGAGAGCCCCGCCATGCAGCACTCAGCCGATTTGCCAAGTCGGCATTGAAGCATCAGGGCTGGATCCCCGAGGCCGATCAGGAGGCATTTCTCGAAGCTGGCTTCGAAACGCAGCATGTGCTGGATGTCATCAGCATCCTTGCATTGAAAACCCTGAGCAACTACACCAACCACTTGGCCCACCCAGAACTGGACGAAGCCTTTCAGCCAAAAAAACGGACTAAATCCTGAATCAGAAATGTGCAGGCTACTTTACCAATGAAACTTTTTCCACGTACCATCCAGACTTTCTGTTTTTCCGCGTTAACGGCTCTAGCAGCGCTTGTCACCTCCACCGCCGCAATCGCAAGCCTCCCTCAATCCGTTAAGTCGAGCACCACAAACAGAGCCGAGGCATCTCCCAGATCCTTGCGGGCTTCTTTGATTTTGGGATCCATGGCCTTGCAGGAGCCGCACCAATCCGCGTGGAAGATAAGGGCAACCGCTTCCGGTTGCGTCGTTTGATGCTTGTCAGCCGTTGCGGTATTCGCAAACAGGGCAAAAGCCAGCAAGCTTAAGGTGGCTAAAGAGGTTCGGATCATTTGATTTTATTGCTTCATAAGTTATTTCCTTAGTTTTGGAGGTGTTACAAAGCTTGCGACGACCACCGACGGCCCATATTCCAAAAAACATTGATTTTCCCAGATAGCTTTCCTTGGGAATAAACGCAGATTCCGACCGTCCCAACTCGCAAATGCATCCAGATAAATTCAACAACATCGTCCACGCATGGTATGACCCCCTCTACCGATTCGCGCTGTCCCTGTGCCGGAACCCGGATGATGCATTGGACCTCGCCCAAAACGCTTTCCACAAACTCGCTGGAAATTCCGCCACGATCAAAGATAATACCAAGGTCAAATCCTGGCTCTTCACAGTGACTTACCGGGAATTTCTCGACCAGTACCGCAAAAGCCAGCGCTATCCTTCCACCTCACTGGATTTGGTCGCGGAACCCAGACAAGAAAACACCAAAGCCCCCGGAAACTCGGTCGATGCGACTGAAATGATGACTGTTTTAGGCGCCATGGACGAAAAGTTCCGAGCGCCCCTCACCCTTTTTTATATCGAATCCTTTTCCTACAGAGAAATTGCCGAAGTTTTGGAAATTCCAATCGGAACGGTCATGTCGCGCTTGCGACGCGGTAAAGATCGCCTGCGTCAACAGCTAGAAGCGGGAGCCGCAAATCCTTCGTCAGAACCCATTCCATTTCGTAAGGAGGCCAACAATGGATAACCTCACAGCCAAAGAAATTCTCAGTGCCTATCGCGCCAATGGTGCCGACGCACAAGATCCCAATTTTGAAGAAACGCTCGAACAATGCCGCAAGGACCCCGAGATGGAAGCCTGGTTCGAATCGGAACAGGCTTTCGATCGAAGGATGGTGCGCGCATTTGAGTCGATCCGTGGTCCCGTTGAAGGAAAACAATCTATCCTTTCAACAGTATCCTTCAGTCAAGCGGATGCAGGTGCCCAAAACCGTCGCAGCCGTCGCAGCTGGCTCAAGGGATTCATCGCGCTTGGAGTGGCCGCACTGCTGCTGATATCCCTGTCGATTTTCAGCATCGCTCCGAACTCCAAGGGGCAATTCGATGAATCGAACTTCAGCCTGACCGATTTGGCGAACAGCGCAATGCCACTACAGTTCAAGGCATCCGATCCCAGCGAATTAAAATCCTGGCTAGCCAGCCAGGGCGCTCCACATCCCACCCAATTGCCGGATGTTTTCGAGGATGCCCGCACCGCAGGCTGCAAGGTATTCCTCGGCAGAGACGGAAGCAAAATCAGCTTGATCTGCTACGAGATCGACGGACAGATCGTCCACGTTTTCAGTTTTGACGACCACAACCGTAATCTCCTCCAAAGACCCGAAAACGAATGGTGGCAGGAAGATGGATGGAACATGGTCGCCCTGAACCACGGCTCAAACCCCATCGCCCTCGCCACCCGGGGCAGCAAAGACTTGCTCCAGGCTTACCTCTAGGTCGCGTCTGGGAATTCAATACCGCTGATCTTCGCTGTTGGCGAAAATTTTTATCAACCACTGATGGACACCGATGAAGATTATCCGTCTGATAGGCTAAGTCTCAGAATTTCCTGAGTGCTGTAAAAGAACTTTTCCGCAGAAGCAGAATCAGAATAAAGTTATCAGTGTCTATCAGCGTTCATCAGTGGTTTGGGTTCGATGCCGCGCATTCGGCCAGGAGCCCTATGCTCTGCTTTTTCAGTTAATTTCCAGACGCAACCTAGTGGTGTGACCAATAAAGACTTCTGCGCTTGTGCATTGACCCTTTGCAGGGAGCTTACAAGACTCCTCGACGCTCTCTACTTGTCTGCTACCGCCCGCCCTATCAAATGAAGACCCCTCAAAATCCAGATCCAGACCTCAAGGTTCGGGCGCCTAAACGTGAAATCTTCGGCTGGGCGATGTTTGATTTCGCCAACCAGGCCTACAC
>JBJHBN010000029.1:0-11741 GCA_050485505.1 Opitutales bacterium
GGTGATCGGAGAGACACGGGACCCCGATCACCGGCAGGTGCGTGTGCGCCGCGACGACACCGGGGAGCGCCGCCGCACACCCGGAGCCGGCGATCAGCACCTTGTATCCGGCGTCTGCGGCTCCCGACGCCCAGGCGGACACCTTCGAGACCCACTCCTTGCAAGCTCAGAACCTGGTCATAGGGACTCCTGACAGTCCCTATTCGCTGGTTCTTTCCACCACACCTGAGCACGCATCCCTCAAAGTTGAGCACAGTGACGGGTACACCCTTATTGATTTGACCGGCAACGAGGACAATTCGGGCCTGACGGTGAACGACGAAGCAGCCACTCCACGGGCCTGGTTAGGTCTCTTGGATGGTTCAGCTCAGATGATTCTGAGAGATCCCGAAGGACAAGGTCGGGTCTATCTTTATGAACATGAAACAGCCAATGGTCTCAGCATCCGCGCTATCGATGATCAAGATGCAATCGTACTCAGAGCCAGCGAATCCGCTCAAGGCCTCTCGCTGCGTAACAGCGAGGGAGCATTGCGGGCGAGGATGTGGCTCGCAGGCGATCATCCTGCATTCGGCTTATTCAGCCGGAATTCGAGCCCAGTCGCAGGCCTGATCGCATACGACAATGGTGCGCAGTTCAACTTTTATGGACCCAATCGCAGTCCACGCCTGAGCTTCTACCATACTGACGTTGCAACTGGTTTTTCCATCGCAGACGAACTGGCTCAGGAACGAATTCGACTCCGTCAGGACCAACATCGGGGGGATTTGGCTTTCTATCACCCCAATCAGGTTCCAGCCATTCACTTGAGGTTGGCTGCTGAAAGGCCAACGATTGCAATGCGCCATGTGAGTGGCTCTACTCGACTGACTTTACTGGGCGACGATGCATTCGCCGGAGTCGTAGCTTACGACAGCGAGGACCGAGATCGTACCAATTTTGGAGTTCTAAATGGACAACCTATCCTGCTGATGCGGGATGCAGAGAGAGAAAACCGCATGGGAATTTCCGTCTCAGACAGTGGAAGCAGCGCCCTCCGATTCAATGAAGCCCATCACGATGCCCAACTTGTGCTGGGGCACCTCGGAGGGGATACCGGCATGTGGATTCACAAGGATAGAGATTCGATCCAAGCCGGTTTCGCCCTTGAATCAACAGGAATCAATCTGCGTCTTCGTGACAGCGAATTCAACGAACGAATCCAATTAGGCATCGAAGAAAACCAGCCTGTATTCAAGTTCGACGAACGCTAACCAACGAAAAACAAGGGTTCGAAACCGTCATAAATTTTTCTTATTCCGATTCAATCGCACGCACCCACTGCATGGAGCGCATCATAGCGGGAAAGCCAAGGGTGGTGGTGGCCAGCAGGGCTGCGTGGCGGAGTTCGCCGGGCGAGCAACTGGCCTGCAGGCCGAGGCGGACGTGTGCGCGGCTTGCCCCTTCCAGTCAGGCACCCAGGGCAATGCCGAGTTCGACAAGCTCCCGTGCCTTAGACTCCAGCGGAGCAAGGAAAAGCCCTCCGCTAAGCTGGTGGAACAGCGTAGTGTGGCGAAGGCGTGACAGAATTACAGCCTACAGTCCCAGCGGAACCCTCGGCGAGGCTTCCCTACCCAAAAGTAAGGATCCACAATTCCATCACTCCATTCCCTACCGGACATACTCCAGGATCAGGCGAAAGCCGATGTCGTCGAATCCGCTGCGGCGGCCGGCTGCTTCGCGGCGGGTGCTGTTGACCAGCATGGCCACGGGATCGCGGGTGCGCCAGGAGGCGCCGGTGGCGATGGGTTCGCCGTTGCGCACTTCTTCAGTCCATTCCCAGACATTGCCGCCGATGCCGTAGAGGCCAAAATCATTGCGTCCGGATTCGTCGACCGGGGCGGTTACCAGAAATCCATCTTCATAGCGATTGCGGTGGTTGAAATCCGAATCGATGCGGCGCCAATTGAAGGTGGAGACCGTTTCGCGGTCGGCGTAATTTCCATAGGTAGGCGGCAGGGTGTCTCCCCATATATAAGTGCGCTCTTCTCCTGCGCGTGCCAAGGCCTGCGCTTCCTCCAGGCGAGGCAAACGAACTCGGGTGCCAGTTCCCGCAAGGGCTTCGTTCAAGCGTCCTATGAATGCCTGGGCATCCTCGTAGCTGACCCGAACGACTGGCTGGCGATCGCCATCCAGCGAGTGGCCTTGATAGGAACCGCTGTCGTGTTCGGGCCGGTACCTGCGAAACTCAGCATTGGTCACAGCGTAGCGGCCTACCCACTTCTCGAGCGAAGCAAGCCAGGCAAACTCGATAACCTCACCTCCGCCGAGTTCGAGTGCGAATGGCTGGCCACGATTGGGAGTGGTAGCGGCAGGGATAGGAGTGGGGTCCGGGACGGGTTCGACGGCAGGAGCCTCCGAGGTGGGTGCTGCGGCGGGCGGGTCCGGGGGAGAATGGGAAGTATGGGAGTCAGGGGAATCATAGGGCTCAGAGTCCGGTGCGGGTTCCCCCCGCTGGAGCGGAGGGACCACGGGCCCAGGCGCCGCAACCAAATCTCCATCGCTTTCATAAATCCCATTACTCCCATCATTCGCATCCGTCCCATCAACTCCCGGCTCAACCTGCTCCTCGGGCTCCACAATCCCAATCGGATCCGGGCTCTCGCGTGTGCCGATAAAATAAGCAAACGCACCGGCACCCAGGATCAATACCAACAGCATTGCCCCGCCCAACCACTTACTTCCGCCGGAGGCGACCTGACGTCGCCCCGGCAAGGCAGCCAATGCGGCTTCAGCGGTTTGAAAGCGGTCCTCAGGCTCCACGGCCAGAAGGCGATTCAACCAGGCATCCCAAGCCTTGTTCAGATTGGGGGCTAATTCCGAAGCATTCCGATAGCGCCCCACAGGCTTGCGCCCGGTGAGCCACTCGTAAGCCATAACTCCAACAGCATATAAATCACTGCGAGAATCAGCTTGGCGGCCTTCAATGACCTCTGGAGCCATAAAATGAAGGGTTCCCACATAGTCCGATGATTGCTGGCCGCTGCCCCCAGAAAGGAGCGTTGCCGCATCCCCCATCTGCGTGCGTGCAACGGTTTCCTGGACGACCGTCTGCATAAAATCGTCCCCTATAACCCGGGCGACCCCGAAGTCGGCCACCTTCACCTGACCGTCGGAGCCTTGCAGCAAGTTTGCCGGTTTGAGATCCCGATGCACAATGCCCAAGTCGTGCGCGTAGCCCAAGGCTTGCAGCAGAGACGCCAAGACCTGAGCCACCATAGCTTCACCTTCCACAGGCCCCAAAGGCTTCAGCAAGTCCATCACCAGAAAGAACCGCCCTTCCACCTCTCCGGCATGTTGCACCGAAACGATATTGCTGTGCTCCATCGCCGCCAGAGTCCGGGCCTCCTGCTTGAATCGATCGCGAAAATGCACATCCCCGCTCAATTGCGCCGGTAAGACCTTGAGCGCACAACGCCTTCCCAAATGGCTGTGCTCTGCTTCGTAGACCTCTCCCATCGCACCCGCGCCCAAGCGCCCTACGATCCGGTAATCCCCAAAGGAGTCACCCGAATTCAGGGACAATGGGCCGTCTTCGCCCTCTCCGGGCCCTAAAACAGTGGGATCATCCGGCATCTACTTTTAGTTGGGATTGTTTTTCCATGAGCGTCTTCAGACGAGTATTTTCGCAGGCCTAACCGGCATGTCAAGCGGACCGACCAGAGGCTCGACCAAGTGAAAACAAATTATTTAAGCAGGGAACCTCTTAAAAAAGTAATTGTCGCACGAATTTGTACAGATCCTGTAAATCACTGAATTAACTCGTAAATTCCGCTGGTTTTACTTTACAGATAGCTATTTAGGGCCAGATTACCTGCCGTCCTCAAAAATAAAATTGTGGGAAAAGAAGTCCTTCAAATCAGTCTTTTGCATCACAAAACCCTAAAACAAACATGAAACGAACGATTAAAACCCTTATCGCCCTGGCAGCCATGCTGGGGTCCTCGGCAGCCGCTTTCGGTGGGCTGCTCGGCGTCAATTACTACGGAGCTGGCATTGGCTATGGCCAAACCTGGTTCTCAAATCTGCCTGATCTTGAAGGCTACGGTGTCGGCGTTGGCATGAACCACAACCTGCTACAGGAAGCGGACTACGCCATCGACCTGAACGCAGGCTACACTTACACTCGTGGGTCGGGCCTCAATATCCGGTCACGTGGACATGCTGTCTCAACTTCAGCTGTCATTTTCACTGAGATAGAAGGTGGACGCCCATTCTTCAGCGTGGATACCGGTTGGAGCTGGGGCCGCAGCTACTACCACAACTGGCGCTCCAGCGATGACAGCTGGTTCTACGGATGGACCGGCGGCATGGAGTTCGAGATAGCCGAAAACTGGTCGCTGGCGCCTTACTTCAGCTGGACCCGCTGGGACAGCTACAGGCACTCCGAATGGTCCGGTGGCGTTCACCTCCACCACTGGTTGGATGAAAACCTCGGTATTGGTGGTAGCTACAGCCTGACCGAAGGACCGGACAAGTCGGCAATGGTGACACTGGAAGTCAATTTCCGCTACTAAGCAGATACGACCGATCCAGCAAAATTTATCCTAAGGGCATCACTTCGTGTGATGCCCTTTTTTTGTATTCGTTATTCTTCCTGTAAGGTGCGGAAGACGGCTGACAAGGGCGCCCAACACGTGTTTGGGTACAGCTCTGAACAAACCCTCAAATTACCCTTTCTATGAATCCCTTTAATTTCACCCGTCGTGATTTCGTCAAAGCTGGCGCCCTGGCCGCAGCCGGGCTGCATATCGCTGGCAAGCCTGCCAAAACCTCTGGCGAACCGGAGCTGCCGCGCTCCAAACCCGCTGACCCGGGGCCCATTTCAGCCGACAAGGCGAAGGTCCACTGGCTGGAGGGCGGAACCCCGACAGTTCGCCCTGGAACGACCTGGGGCGTGCCCTGGCCGGTCGGTGCCCATCAGGCGGACACTCCTTTCGCCCTGAGCAAGAAGAATGGCGAAAGCGTTCCGCTGCAAACCTGGCCACTGGGCTATTGGCCGGATGGTTCGCTGAAATGGACCGCCCACGCTATCCCAGCCGGAGCAGGCGATGCGGAACAAATGGAGTTACAGGCCGGCAAACAACCGGCAAAACCTGAAAAGGCCCTAAGCACACGGGAGAACCGCCGCCGTATTGACATTGACACAGGCATCGCCCGCATCCGCATCAACAAACGCGGTCAGCACATAATCGATAGCATCCAACGCAACGGCAACGAAGTGGTAAAGAACGGTCGTCTGGTCGCCATGACGCAGAACGACCCTGATCAACTCAACCACACTCAGGTTGAGAATTTCCAAAGCGAGGTGGAGACGGTTACACTGGAACAGAACGGCCCTATACGCGCAGTGGTCAAATTGGAGGGCAAACACAAGGCGGTCGACGGCGATCGAACCTTTCTTCCCTTCGTAGTGCGGCTTTACTTCTACGCCGGCGGTGATGCCATCCGCATGGTGCATTCCTTCATTTACGATGGGGATGAAAACAAGGACTTCATTCGCGGGCTCGGTATTCGCTTCGAAGTTCCCATGCGCGACGACCTACACAATCGCCACGTCCGCCTTGCGGGCTGGGATCACGGTCTTTTTGCCGAAGCGGTCCGCGGCCTCACCGGTCTGCGTCGCGACCCTGGCCGCGAATTTCGCCAGGCCCAGGTTAACGGCCGGGAAGCCAACCCGGTCGAGGATTTTGCGCCAACAGTCTCAGGCCGTATGGAGTTAATTCCGGCTTGGGGCGATTTCAGCCTGTCACAGCTTTCGGCCGATGGATTTCAAATACGCAAGCGCACCTACGCAGGCCACGGTTGGATCCCGGCAGGCGCCGGCACCCGCTCCAGCGGGTTGGGCTACATCGGCGGCGTTTCCGGCGGCTTCGCCATGGGCATGAAGGATTTTTGGCAGCGCCACCCCACTCAACTCGATGTGCGCAATGCCCATACCGATTCGGCGGAAATGACACTTTGGTTGTATTCGCCGGACGCGCCAGCAATGGATATCCGTTTCTACCACGATGGCATGGGCATGGAAACCCACCGTGAGGAACTGGAAGGCCTGCAGATCACTTACGAGGACTACGAAGAAGACTTTGGCACACCGCATGGCAAGGCGCGCACCAGTGAACTGATGCTCTGGGCGCTACCTTCAACGCCCTCCCATGAAGCTTTCACCGGCATGATTGACGCCACCCGGGCGCAGCCGCTGTTAATGGCCTCTCCGCATCACATGCTCGAAGCCAGGGTTTTTGGCCCCTGGAGCATCCCCGATCACTCCCATCCGCTGAAAAAGAAGATCGAGCTGATGCACGACCGCATGCTGAACTCCTGGATGGAGCAAGTCGACCAGCACCGCTGGTACGGCTTCTGGGATTACGGCGACTTCATGCACAGCTACGACCGCGATCGCAATTGCTGGCGTTACGATGTCGGCGGATTTGCCTGGGCCAACTCGGAGCTGTCTCCAGACCTCTGGCTCTGGTACGCCTTTTTGCGATCCGGCAGATCCGATGTCTTCCGCCTTGCCGAGGCGATGACCCGCCACACCGGTGAAACCGACGTCTACCATCTTGGCCGCTTCAAAGGACTTGGCACCCGACACAATGTCCAACACTGGGGCTGCAGCGCCAAACAAGTGCGGATCAGCACCGCTGCCTACCGCCGCATCTTCTATTTCCTGACCGCCGACGAACGGGTCGGCGACTTGATGAGAGAGCTCGTCGACTCCGACCGCGCATTTACCATTCTTGATCCCATTCGTAAGATCCGCCGTGGTCCGCCGCCCTCAACCGACCTGACAGAGCTGAGCATCGGTCTGGGCACCGACTGGGGTTCCCTTGCAGCCGCCTGGCTGACCGAATGGGAACGCACCAGAGACCCTGAAGTCCGCGACAAGTTGATAACCTCAATGCGCACCTTGGGACAGCTGCCACATGGCTTCTTCTCCGCCGGCCCAACCTTTAATTCCCTGACTGGCGAATTTACTGCCGGCCCGGGCGCTGAAAGAGCCGGCGGGGCCTCACATCTTAGTGCGGTATTTGGTTTGGTTGAAATCGCTGCTGAGCTCATCGACATCGTCGATGAGCCGGCCTTCAAAGAAGCTTGGCTTCAGTACTGCGAACTCTACAACGCGCCTGCGGAAGAACAGCGCGAGGCAATTGGCCGCCCCCTTGGCAGCCTGAATCTCGGCCAAGCCCACGCCCGCCTCACCGCCTATGCCGGCCAGATACGCAAGGATGACCGCCTGCTTAAGCGCGCTTGGGACGAATTCTTCGGCGCCGCTGCCGGTCTCCCCCTGCGCCACGACGCCGAATTCCGAAAAGTCACCGGCCCAGATTCCCTGAACCCTCAAACTGAAACGCCTTGGATGTCCTGCAACGCCTCCTCCCAATGGGGCCTCACCGCCATCCAAGTGCTCGCCTTGGCCGGCGACCAGATCCCGGCCCGGGACCCAGGGCGTTGAAGAATTAAGGTGATGCCTATTTTCCGAAGCGTCGCGCCTTCGCTACGCCGTTCCTCGAGGTTTGTAGCGAAAGCGCGATAGCGTTTCGAACGACCACGACAACCATCCCGTCCTGTCAATCCTCATAGCCCCAGGGAGCGGGCGGTGGATCGATGGGGCGGCTCAGGTCAAACTTCCAGCGGACAACGACTTCCTCACCATCCCGGGTCAATTCGTATGCAAAATAGGGAACGGTTGGATCGATCTCGATGGTCCAGACATTGTCGACGGCATGTGGAACCAGCTGCCCGGTAAATTCGTCGGCGTGAAAACGCTGTCGGGTTGCGCTGCCAGCGGATTCGGTATCACCACCATACTGGGTGCGTTCGGATTCGCTGCCGTCGCGTTCGCGGTGGTCGTGTTTGAGGCGTAGGCCTTCCGGTTGGCGGGTAAGGATCCAGGTGCGTGAACGGTTGTCGCCAATGTGCAGTGGAATCTGAATTTCATTTGCTTCGCAGTGACGAAAGTGAATCACCAAGTCCTGATCTCCGGTGTCCTCGTAGGCGGTGCCACAGTAGGCCAGCAATGCATTCCAGAAGGTATCCTGTGCTTCCGGCAGCGGAACTATTGCCTCCGAAGGCTGCGCCAGAGACTCCTGCTCTCCCCCCGAATCGCAACCGATCCAGAAGAACGCACAGAATGCCAGGAGTGAAATTGCGAAAAAGGGTAAACGTGCCATACCTCAAACTGACTGGCAGCCAAACCGAACCCCACCCTTTGACGGTTTTATGGAAAAACCGGACGAAACTGGCAAGCGCTGCAAGAGGGCGTAGTTTAGTGTGTTGATCCATTGATTCAGTCTCTCTCCGATTCTAACTCAGCTCTATTCACCATGCCGTCACCGGTCTCAAAATCTTCGAAAAATCCACACGCTGTTGCCCGCGACGGTCTCAAACGCTGGGTGCCCTTCGGCATCGGACAGACCAAGCCGAAGCATTTCCGCGACATGGCTTCGGTCATCTGGAGCAACCGGGATAACCTTGGCTACGCATGGAAGGTCCTCAGCAAAGGTGTTTGCGATGGCTGTGCGCTGGGCGTCGCAGGCTTCAAGGATTGGACGGTAAAAGGCCCTCACCTCTGCATGACCCGACTCAATCTGTTGCGCCTGAACACCATGCCCGAGCTGGATGTGCAGCTGCTGGATGACCTCAGCCAGCTCGAAGGACTGGACAACGCGCAACTCCGCAAGCTGGGACGCATCCCCTACCCAATGCTGCGCGAAGGCTCCGAGCGACGGTTCCGCCGAGTAAGCTGGGACGAGGCTCTAGACCGTATTGCCGGAAAAATCAGCACTTCCGACCCCAAACGCCTCGCCTTTTTTGTGACCGCACGTGGCCTGACCAATGAGGTCTACTACATGGCCCAGAAGGCCGCCCGCTTCCTCGGCACCAACAATGTCGACAACGCGGCACGCATCTGCCACGCCCCCTCCACCGCTGCAATGAAGCGCACCCTTGGGGTCGCCGCTTCGACCTGCAGCTACAAGGACTGGTACGGCACCGATGTCATCGTCTTTTTCGGCTCCAACCCAGCCAACGATCAGCCGGTCACCACCAAATTCATTCACGAAGCTAAAAAACTGGGTACAAAAGTCATCATGGTAAACCCCTACCTCGAGCCGGGGATGAAGCGCTACTGGGTACCTTCCAACCTCGATAGTGCAGTTTTTGGCACGGACATCGCCGACGAATGGTATCCCGTCTCACAAGGTGGAGACATCGCCTTTCTTTACGGCACCATCAAGGTCCTGCTGGCCAACAACTGGATTGAGCATGATTTTATCCAGGCAAACGTGGAAGGGCTACGTGATCTTCGCCAGAAAGTAGAGCAGCTTGACTTTGAGACCCTCGAGCGCCAGTCCGGTCTCAGCCGCCAGTCAATGGAACAGTTTGCCGAGGCGCTGCACGCTGCTCGCAATGGAATCCTCATCTGGAGCATGGGCATCACCCAGAGCACCTTCGGCGCCGATGCCGTGCAAATGATCCTAAATTTGGGTCTGCTCAAGGGCTGGCTGGGACGTGACAAATGTGGACTCGTACCCATTCGTGGGCACTCCTCCGTTCAAGGCGGCGCGGAGATGGGTTGCTATGCGACCGCACTGCCCGGGGGCAAGCCATTGACAAAGGAAAACCTCGACGCTCTGGAGCAAGCCTACGGCTTTCCCCTACCCCGCGATCCCGGCCTGACCACCACCGAAATGGTGGAAGCAGCGGCGCGTGATAACCTGGATTTGATGTACTGCGTTGGCGGCAACTTCCTGCGCAACCTGCCGGATCCGGATTACGTCCGCTCGGCAATGGCCAAGGTGCCGCTGCGGGTGCACCAGGATATTATTCTCACCGACCAGATGTTCATTCCGGCAGAGGAAGCCGTCATCCTCCTGCCGGCCAAAACCCGCTATGAACAAGACGACGGTGGCACCGAAACTTCAACTGAACGCCGCATCATGTTCAGCCCGGAAATCCCCCGCCAAGTGGGCGAGGCCCGTGCTGAGTGGAAAATTCTACGTGAAGTAGCCCTTAGGGCCCATCCAAACAAATCCAACCTCTTCGGCTGCGCCAGCGGCCAGGCCATGCGCGAGGAGATCGCCCGGGTCGTGCCCTTCTACGACGGCATCCAGGACTTCAAAACCACCGGCGATGCCGTCCAATACGGTGGACCACACCTCTGTGAAAACGGCATCTGCCCGACCCCGGACGGCAAGGCACACATCCATTCAGTCGCCTTGCCCGAGCTGCGGTCTCTGACTGATCAGTTTCGCATCAGCACCCGCCGCGGCAAACAATTCAATTCCCTCATCTATGCAGAAGTTGACCCCCTTACCGGAGCCGCCCGCGACGCAGTCTTCATGAACCCAGAGGACGCTGGGCGACTTCACCTTATTCAAGGCGACCGCATACGCTTGCGGAATGAGACCGGAAGCATGGAGGGTCGGGTATTCCTAGCTCCCATTGCCCCTGGCAACCTGCAAGTCCACTGGCCCGAAGGGAATGTTCTGATTCCGAAAGGCTTGGTTGACTCCCACAGCGGAGTACCTGATTACAATGCCTATGTTCAGGTTGAACGATCCTAGACTGATTACCCCGGGGATCCAAAAAGGTCATCTGCTGCGGCGCCTTGCCGATGGCAGCATTGCCACCGCCGAGGACGATGTTGCTGTGGAAGAGCCCTTGGACCTCCGCATCGGTCGCGAGACCCTGGCTATAACCATGCGAACCACCGGTAACGACGAGGAGCTCGCAGCCGGATTCCTCGCCACGGAGGGTATTATCGACCATCCGGACGACATCAAAGCCATGAGCCATTGCTTCCGCGCACCGCGGCCGGAGAATGAGCTGCGCGTATTGCTCAACAAGAAGGTGGACCTCGAAAAGCCCTTGTATTACGGGACCATCAGCTCCAGCTGTGGAGTCTGTGGCAAAACCTCTGTCGATCAGGTCGTGCAGCGCCGTGGCAACCTCCTTAAAAACACCGCGACGACGGAGGAATCCGTCATCCTCAAGCTCCCCAATCAGCTCAACTCCGCCCAGAACAACTTCCAAAAAACCGGAGGCCTGCACGCGGCTGGACTGTTCAACCTCAAAGGTGAACTCGAAATCCTCCGCGAAGACGTCGGCCGCCACAACGCTGTCGACAAAACCCTCGGCAAAGCCTTCCTCGACAAGCAATGGCCCCTGAGCGACCGGATCCTGCTCGTCAGCGGCCGCGTTTCCTTCGAAATCCTGCAAAAAGCCCTCGCCGCCGGCATCCCCATCATCGCCGCCATTTCCGCCCCCTCAACCCTCGCCATCCGCTTCGCCCGCGAAAGCGGCATGGGCGAGCAACGCCAGCAGCGCCCGGGCCAGCCGAGCCGCGACCCGCTGGGGCGCGAGATCATGGGCGACGACGCCGACTCGTCGGACGGGCGGATCCCGGACGAAAGCGCCGTCCAGCGCGCCCGCGCGATGCTGGACGAGCTGCGCCGCCGCTCCGGCCAGCAGTTCCGGCCACGTATCGAGCTCGACTACATCGAGCGCCTGCTGGATCGGTTCTGAGGAACCGGCCGGGCGGCCGGCGAATCCGGACGCCCCGGCGAGGCCCGGTTGCTCGACCCGTCCGAGTTCGAAGGCTGGGAGGGGGGCGGCTGCTCGTACCTCGAAGCCGACGTCTCGGCCCTCGTCGACGGCGACCCCGGATCCTTCCCCGAGATCGACCTGAACACCAGAGA
>JBJHBN010000030.1:0-11492 GCA_050485505.1 Opitutales bacterium
GCGGCCATTTCCTTGAGTGTGCACAGATATGGGATCGCTCCCTGATTCATTGCTTTCCAGGACCAAATGGCCATCCACCTGAATCAGAATATGACCGCCCCCTGCATTTATGATACCAGCGGGCGGACTCTGACCGGAGTAAGTATAAGCGTCTCCATCAAAATCAATCAAATTCAAATCGACTGCAGCAACCACCCCAGTGCGAAGATCACCCTTGTTGTGAATGGCAATCACAGCGGATGATTGCGAGACAGCGACCGCCAAGCGGTTGGCCATCGTTTCCACCGTACGCTCATCACCATCAACAGCTGGCTGCCCTACCCCATTTCCGCCGACCAATTGCAGTTCGTCGGCATAGAGATTAACGCTGTCACTCCCCGAATTATCCTGAATGCGCCCAGAGGTAAACAGAGCGACATTTCCCCAGGCATCCAAGTCTGTGCTCTCATCGTCGATGCGCGCATCGACCGCTCCAAGAGAGATGTTCCCAGTTCCTCCCAGTATGACAATATTGCCGGCACTCGACTCGACAGTGGAACTTGAAGCCATTGTGACCCCTGCTCCGAAATCCAAAAGGACATCTCCGCCATTGGATGCGATGCTGGTGCCCCCGAGTTGGTTCAAATTCTGCGTGGCCTTCAACGCGATCGAACCACCTAAAGTTGTCACATCACCCTCCACCTGAATGGCGCCACCGTTCAAGGTGAGCGAGATGCCAGCCAAAGACTCGCTGTGAATTCCACTTTCGTGGACAAATACGCCAGTCCCGGCGGCGACCAAAATGCCGATGTAGTCACCACTGCCTTCACCCTGATTGATGACTGAAAGGGTCAAGTTCTGCCGACCTGCAAGTTGCTCAATTCGTACCACTCCACTGTCGCTGTTGGTACTTGTAATACGATTCACCCGGGTCTCCAAGGGAGTCCCTGTTTGCCCCTGCCCGGCCTCACTGGCAAGGGTCAGGTGGTTGCCCTGAATCAAATGCGCAGCCGGATCCTGCGGATCATCACCCTCAAGACGGATAATGCTTCCCTCCGCAGTCAGGTTGACGTGCCCCTGAGGGCCGGCAAGCAGTTCGCCGACCTCAATGCTGCCCAGGGCGTTTACAGAAATAGTGTTTGCCGTGCTACTTGTCAAAGACTGCAACAATTCGAGAATCGTCAGGCCGCCACTTGCAATAGAGATGGATCCATTCGCAGTGATGGCAGAATGCACGTAGAGTGCACTGAGTTCATTGATGGAAATAGAACCCGTTGAAGTCGATTGAGCCGTCAACTCCGCAACTTCAGTAGAAAGCGTTATTGCATTGGCAGCAAGCAGGTGCAGCTCTCTGGCTTCCTGTCGATTGGGAGAAGCCGAAAGGTCCACAATGCGCCCGTTGGTTGCCTCCATCTCAATCAAGGAACCCTGCTCAGGATCGCCGTCGTCCTCGTTGGCTATGATCAAGCGTGCAGCGTTACGAAATTCGATATCGCCCTGCTGAGCGAGGAAAGAAATCCTGCTGGACTGGAAGACCTCATCGACCTCCTGATTGGTCACGCGAATATTGGCACCGTTGCGGACATCAATATTTCCGGTTGCCGCATTCAGGTCCAAAGATGTCTTGGCGGACAAAGGTCCATTGATCAAAAAGCCGCCCGCATACATGGTCACCTTATCCAGAAAGTCAGCAGTACCAACCCGGGCCAGGTTCGAGGAGCCACTCTCGTAACCAAAGCTGATCGACAGCCAGCCCTCGGCAAGTGCCGCAATATCTGTGGTCGAGAAAGTGAAATTTGTCCCGGCCCCAATCGGCGCACCTATATTCATATTCCCCGCAGCAGAGAAGGGCCGGAAATATGCATTGGAAACCGGAGTCTCACTCTCCTCCAAGGCTCCAATCACGGTGAAGTCGCCTCCCCGGAAATCGATGTTGTTGGTTGTCAACCGAAGATCGCCCGCAGTCATGTCCAATTGGCCTTCAAAGCGAATCTGATTGGTGGCGGTCAAGTCCATGCTCCCGACGATGACATCCTGCTCAAACAAAGTGCTATCCAAGCCAACAATCTGAGTCATTTGACCGGAGACACTGACGTCGTTGGACATCAACACACGCGCCGCCCGTTCAATGGTAAAGTCGCCATCGCTCAAGCTGACTTCACCCTTAAACCAAAGCTGCCGACTGCCACTGCTGCCGGTGATATTGAAGACAGCATCTCCACCAATCACCTCCAGATCACCCTCAAAAGTGATGTTGTTGCCCGCAGTGATTTCAATATTGCCCGGCTCTTCTGAATCTTCCTCAGCATCAATGCGCACAAAGTTTGAAGCACTGCTACCGATGATCACATTGGTCTGAACAGCATGGATGAGCAATGCGTCCACCTGGACGTTGCCGGCAATGATCACTTCCCGCGCATTGATGATCTCAAGCGTCTCGAGAGCTGCCGAAGTTCCAATGCTGCCGCCGATAAAAATAGTGCCCTGATTACCGGCATCAAGAATCAGGCGGCCGCCCCGGCCTTCATCACTGCCAAGAATGTCTCCGGCAATGGTAATGTCGGCTCCATTCGGATGGCCATTGTGCGTTGTGACCATGCGGATGGTGTTTTCATTGCTCTCCGTGTACACCAGCTGCACGCTGTCATTGATAAGAATATCTTCGCCTTCGTTATTCGTGTCGGCACTCGTGTTTTGCGTGGCGCCAGGTCCTATATATTTAAGGTGGCCACCACGGTGCAAAATAGCGCTGAGAACATCGAACCCGCCACCATCAACCGGGGCTTGCAGGGTCAAGTTGCCCTGATAGCTCAACCCATCAATAGTGAAGCGGTGGCTGCCCTGCTCGCTGCCAATAATCAACTCGGCAAATCCAGCCGCTGCAAGGCGTTGCAACTCATCGCTGGTGAGGGAGAAACCCTCTGCGTGCTCGCCCAAGGAAATACCTGCATCCAGCGAGCCGGGAATCAAGGTCAACGTCGCACCAGCTTCGGCAGCCAGATTGCCGATAATTTCAATCGAGTCGGCCACAATCACATTGTCCCCGGACCACACGGAATCGCCTATAACTACAGAAGGCGCGGACACTTCAAGATCAGCGAATGGATCCGCTGACCCACTTTCTAAAATCAATTTCTCTTCGCCCGCGAAGACCGCCGCTTCATTGTCGCCAGCACCATCCCAGAGGCCATCGTCGCCCGCTGCATCCGAATGCATTTGCTGTAGCAATGCGTCATCGACTTCAACCCGTTCAAACACATCGGGCTCATCAAAGGAATCGATGCCACCATCCACCGGCGCAGCCGAAAGCAGGATCCGGGCTTCCAGACCTTCAACCCTGAAACAGGGCTTGGATGATGAGGCAGAAAAAGACATCTATTTAGTTAAGAGAGCCGACTATGTAGTTAACGATTGAACACGGAGTTCAGTCAATGCAAAATTAGGGGATAATTCACGGAGTAAATCAGGTTTCATCGCCAGCCGAGGAAGGTGAGTGAAGGAGATTGACCGTCAACTTGTGATGCCGTGAGCGAGATAGTTCCGAGGATATCGAAACGTCCCGGCGGTTGGGGAGCGCGGAAGGTGACGGATTCCGAGTAAGTGTAGGCGCCCAAGGCAATCACATGGCGGCCGTCCGCACGCCCGATGTTAATTCCAGAAACAGTCTGCGAGGTTACCAAGCGACCGTTGGCATAGTACGTCGCGGGTTCGGATGAGTCGAAGCCTTGCATGAAGTGTCCGATTTCTTCGCCACTCAGGTGCAAGGTCTGACCGGCTTGTGCGTCTTCGGTGGCCATGTAGATGGAACTGCGAGTGGACAACGGTTGCAGGACCAGCGTGCCGCGGAAGCTCTGCTCGCCAATAGTGCGGATGCTGGAAATCTCGGCTCCGATATCAATGCGCTCAGTGGTCAGCACAATATTGCCGCCGGTGGCTTGGATGGCCTCCTCGACTATGAGTCCGCCGCCAAGGTTGACGAGGTGAATGTTGCCGCCAGCCTCAGTGGTCAATCCCGCGCTACCGGCACCAATTGCGTCGAATTCAACATTGCCAATGGTCGTCTTGCCCAAGGTTACAATGTAGATTCCGGCAGCTCCCAACGTGTGGGCTTCCAGGGTGTTGGCGTGGATATAGAGGGGCATATTCACGTCCCCTATTCCGTTGTTGGCAGAAATTCGCACGCGATCAGCCTCAAGGACAATCAATTTGCCGAGACCGGTCTCCACATTGAAGTTCTGGCTGATGCCGATAATATTGGTCGCCCGCAGGGAAATGCCATCGGCTTTGATGGAGGCGCGGATGTCAATGCCACGGGCTTCGATGCGCAGATCGCTGCCTGTGTAATCCTGCTCGTCAAGAACCCGAACCGCACCAGTGCGAACGCCATCCTTGTCGACGAAACGAATATCTATCCGTTCTATATTCTCGTGCGTAATTGAGGTGCCATCCCAGCGGAGGAAACCAGTGCCCAGTTCCAGCAGACCGCCCTGCTCACGGTGCAGGTTCATGATGTCATCGCCCTGACCGCCAATGAAGCGCTCAATTGTGTTGGCAAAGTGTTCAACCGTGTTCTCACCGTCAGCTGTCCGGGTTTCACCGCGAACGTTGATTTCCAGGTCGGTGCTGACGTTCGAGAAGTCCAGAGTGTCCATACCGTTGCCGGGGCTCTCATTGACAATCGCATCGCCCCAGCCGTCCAGGAACACATAGGTGTCGTCGCCACGGCCACCGCTCATCGTGGTGTGGCCACCGCGGGCAACCAGCGTGTCGTTGCCGATGCCGCCGAAAAGGAAGTTGGTCCCGTGTCCACCTTCGAGGTGGTCGTCGCCCGCGCCGCCACTGGCGTAGATATCAATGATGAACCTGGCGGTTGTGCTACCCTCTTCATCATAGCCTTCTTCATCAATGATAAGGCTGTCGTTGCCATGGCCGCCATCAAAGACGATCTGGAGGTCATACAGGCCGGTTTCGCTGTCGTAGAATTCGGTGATATTGAAGGAGTCGGTGCGATCAAATGCGGTCACATCAATCCAATGCTCACCGTCCTCGACACGCAGTTTGAGGGTAAAGTGCTCGTCGCCATCAACACCTCCGCCGAGGGTCAGTCGACGCCATGCCCAGGTTCCTGCGCTCAGGACCAGCGTGTTATCGCTCTCAACGGCAAAGGTTGTGCCGTCCTTGGTGGTGAACAGGCGGGTCTGCGGTTGATTGCTGTCGGTATGGTCAACGATCAGACCGAGTGTTGATTCCTGACTGTTGATCACACCCCTGAGATTCAGGTAGTCCAGATCTGGCAGGTTGCTGAGCGGATCGAGGACATCGATACGGGTAAAGGCCAGGCTGACCTTCTCCAGACGGCCTGGTTGATTCAGGCGGCCAAGATCGCGGATAACGGTTGGGAAGAGCGTGCGCTCGGCTCCGACATCACTGAACTCCTCGTGCATTGGCGTCGAGCGGTTGCCGACGTCAGGCTGCATGAAGGTAAAGGCTGGTGCGCGATCGATATTGCCACCGCCGAGCACACCGTTGCGGCCAAACAGGCTGTGATCGATCGCAAAACCGCTGGCGGCCTGATCGAAGCTCCAGTAGCCGACGAGGAAGACCCGCTCTGCAGCGTAGGAGCTGATCATGTCAGCATTGACCAGGACATCAGAGAATGCGGTATCCCAGATGCGCAGTTCATCCATGTCACCCTTGAAGTAAGCACCAAAGCCCGGGGTGTCCGGAATTCCACCAGCCACAGTACTCCTTCCGGCAGGAGCATCATTGATAGCATGGGCAAAGCCAAGGTTGAAGCCGGTCTGAATGGAAAGACTGGAGGAAGTGGCTTCTCCAACAGCAACCTCTTCGCCGTTCACGTAGAGACGCTGGGCCACATCGGCGTTCGCACTGAACACATAGGCGACGTGGTGCCAATCGCCATCGGCAAAGTTCCTGCCGGTACTGCGAATGATCTCATAGCCGTTGTCCGCACCGTCGTAAATGAAAGCACCGATGTTGCCATTCTCATCGATAAAGATCGAGCGGTCGAGACCGTTGCTGCCACGCGTTCCACTGTCCATAGAGAACAGTCCCATGGCCTCGCCGAGGTTATCGGTGCGGAACCAGAAGGTCACAGTCATCTGAATTTCACTGATCAGGCCTTCGAAGTCGATGTATTCACCAACACCATCCTCATCCTCGCCGCCAAATGTAACGATGCCCATGCCGTTGTAGTCCATGCTGAACTCACGCAGATTGGAAAGACCGGTGATCGCACCGGAGACAGGATCGGTTGCCGGCACAAGAATTGACAGGTCTTCGATGCGATTACCGTTGAGGTTCAGCACCTGCAGGTTACGGGCGAAGTGAAGCCCAACGACACTTTGGATGCCGCGATTTGCAGCCTGAAGTTCGACCAGGGTTGCCATCTGGCTGGCCATGATCTTGCCGTGGATGACGGGGTTGCCGTCAAAACCGGTGGTTACCGGGATACCCAGCGCCTCGGCGATGGCCGCACGCAGGTTCACGTCCGGGATCCAGACTTCAACATCGGTCCCACGTGGCTGCTGGAAGCTGAACTCTTCGATTGGTGGCAGCGCAAAATTTTCAAATGGCTGCAGGTCACGGATCTCCTTGCTCTCTGCGATGAAGAAGTTGGAGCCACCGCCACCGAAGATGATGTCGTGGTCGGCATTGCCGATCAGGATGTCATTGCCCTCACCACCGATCAGGGTATCGCGGTCGCCAACTGGATGGCTCCGGCCCTGCACCGGTGCTTTAACTTCGATGCGGAACGGCAGGCCGGCAAGGTTACCTTCGCTCATCCAAATACGATTATTTGAATCGAGTATTACCAGGCGCCCATCGCTGGCGATCGTCTCAACCGGAGTAATCGACATCGAAGGATTGAGAATTCGTGAACCGGCTGCAGTGCCGTCGGTGGCGATGATGCGGCCGTCAAAGTGGTAGAAGGCCACCGAACCGACAACCTGCAGGAGTTCAGGACGGATCGGATCAACTTCGCTCGAGCCAAATGTTCCGAACGGCAGAGTTCCACCATTGGAGCTGAGCAGCGGATAGGTGCCGTTGCGGAATCCATTGGAGATCCACAAGCTATAGTCAACAAAGCCGTCCAGGATGGCTGAATCGTTCTCAACCATGAAGACAATGCCGTTGGATGTATAGGTAAGGCCTGAAATTCTACCCGGATTGATCGGTGAGAACTCGATCACCATGCGCACTCCGCCGCGGGTTCCGTCAGTAACCCAGAGCGCATCACCAGTGGTTTCGTCGGTTACGAAGAGCGCGGTAAAGGCGAGGTTTTCTCCTGCTGCGGTGAGGTTTGCTGCGAAGTTGGGCAGGAAGCTGACAAATTGAACTCCCTCGTCGGTGATCTTCCACAGCAGCGGTGTCAGGTTCGGACCTGCGATGAAGTAAGTCTCACCCTTCCAGGTCACCTGGTCGCGGACCTCGCCCGGCAGGCTGGAAACCACCTCGAAGGTTGTTTCTCCGGTTCCGGCAGATGACCACAAGGCCTGGTTGTCGCCTTGGTTGACGACGAAGAACATGCGGTTGTCGAAAACACCAACATAGCTGGCAGCTCCGCCGAGGTTTTCTTCCAGGCGCACGGTGCCAGGTTGCTGGCCTCCGAGGGCGGGGTCACCGACACCGGTGCTCACCCATAGTTGAACGTCACCCTCGGCTGTGGTGATTGTGAAGAACACATTGAAGTTCGATACGGCGAGAAGCGCCCAGCTTACCGCATTCTGTGCTGCCAGGTTGGCTACGGTCAGAGGTTCCGCACCGTAGTTCTGCCCCTCACCCGGGGTCACGCGCCAGAGGCGCAGGACTCCGTTGTCCTCACTCAGGTAGTAAAGGAAACCTCCTGCGGAGATGATCTCGCCCGCAGTCTGGTCCTGAGGATCGACTACATCCAGTGCGATCGTCCCGTCAACGGTTCCATCCGTTGCATTCCAGCGACCGAAATCATCTTCTGTGGTTACCAGGAATACGACCCGGCCCGACTCTACTTGGAGGTCGCTTACCAGATCCGCGCCAAAGTCCTTCAACTCGATCAAATCGGTTCCGGAAACGGCGAACAGTTTATTGCCAACCGTAAACACCAGCTTGTCGCCCAGAGCAACAAACTCAGCCACCTCTCCCGGGATCTGACCAACCTCGCGGGCAAAGGCGCCCGAGACCTCCCAGAGAATTGTATCTCCGTCGTCATCACGGGTGAAGTAGAAGCTGTCGCCAGCTCCGCCCACCAGAATGATATCTTCACCCTGGACAATCTCGTCCTCACCGGGCCCGAAGCGAACTTCGCCGGTAAAGAAGTCGTTGTCTCCAAAGAATCCATTGCTGCGCCACAGGACATCCTCAGCGTCCAGATAGTAGGTATAATCCTTGCCAACTCCAAGGGATGGACCAGTGTCGCGGATTACAGCTGTTCCGCGCTGCACCAACTCAATACCATCTGTGGTTCCGTTGACGCGGAGGAAATAGGTGCCGGCTGGCAGCTGGCTCAGGTCGATGATTTCCTGATTCGACTGAATCACACGGCCATCTTCGGAATACAGCGTTCCGGTAACCACATCTGCCTCGCCGGTAACGACCTTCAGGCGGGTGCCATCCTCTCGGGCGTGCGCCAATGTGTAGCCCTCAGGATTGTGGTCGGTGGCATTAGGGTCGAGACCCATCACGAATGTGATGCGGGTGTAACCCTTGGCCAGCCAGGCGCGGACAATCTCGGTGACATCAACATCGATGAAATTGGAATCCCTGCTGGTAAAGAGGATCTCGATGTATTCAGCCTTTGCATCGCCAGTGGTGACAACTCCATCGCCTTGTTCCTTGAGGACGCCGATCCACAGGGCAGGCACAACTGATTCAACGAGGTCAACCATCGGAGCGGTTTCCAGCGGATTTCCGCTCTGTCCACCTTGTGAGACCCAGAACACACCCTCTTCGCCACCAGCATTTGCGATGAAGTATAGGCGTCCGTCGAAGGAGATCAGCTGGCTTGGCGATTCCGCCTGAGCGACGTCGGTGTCATCCGGATTGGTGGCACGCTGTGTTCCATTGAAGGTCAAATTGCTGGTCCACAATGCTGAACCCCGGGCATTGCCGAGTCCGAAGTAGAGACGATTACCAACAGCCGTGAGGTCGGCCACGCTGCCAGCGCCCAAGTTACGGATCTGATCCGCACGCAGCCATTCGCCATTTTCCAGCAATGCAAGGCGATTGGTGCCGCCGCCAGTGAAAACAAAGGCTATATCATTGCCCACAGCAACGAATGAGTGGAAGCGGCCATTGCTGATGGCATCGGTCTCTACCTTACTTTCGCCGGCGAACAGCTCAACCTGCTGTTGCTCACCGTCGAGGTGGTAAAGGCGTGCATTGTTCTGGGAGTCAACGGTCACAAAGAAGAACTCGCCTCCCACCGAGATCAGTTGGGTTATCTTCTGACCAGCTGGTGCGGTTGCAATAACCTCGGCGATCTGATTTGTAATTTCATAGATCCTGTAAACTCCTCCATCGACCTCGACGACCCGGACCTTGCCGTCGTGAACCCCTGCGACTCCCATCTCGGCCCAAGGCTGGATCCTGCCAATGCTGAAGCTGTCTTCGCCTGAAACAGCCTCACGCTTCAAGGCTCCGGTGGAATCCAAAACAGCAAGGGTATCTTCATTCAGAATGAGGTAGTCGACGATCTCACCCGCGGCAAACAGGTCGATCAGTTCGTCCTCTTCAGTGTCGAACAAGCGAATTCCGTTTTCCGTATCCGAAATAAGCAAGCCGGCGTCGACGAGTTCGACACGCAGCGAGCTGCCGAGCGTGAGCTCTTCCGGCAGCACACGCTCTGCAGACAGAGCCCCGGCGGCCACCTGGCGCCAGAGGTAGACTTCGTTTGCGGCCAACGATTCACCAGCATCATTGCCGTCCACTTCAGCAGTGAAGTTTGCAAGGTCAGAAATCGCAGACTCAAGTTCGGCAAAGGTCGTCTCACCGGCCACATAGGATACAGTCAGCAGTCTTGCTGCCAGATTGACCTGCGTGCGGACTCCTGAGGTGGAATCACTGCTGATGCGGACCTCGAATCCATTGAGCAGGCTGCCGTTGTCAGAACTGCTGACGCTGAACTGCACCCCGTCAAAATCGAAGCTTACAGACGCCGGGTTGGAAGAATCCCCGCCTTCAAGCTCTCCTGTTACAGTGCGGAAGCGGTCAGCAACGAAATAGATAATTCCATCAACCAAGACCACATTTCTTGGATTGAACAGTCGATCGCCGGAGATGCTCAAGACATCCTCCGCACTCCGGGAGGCCGGATTGATTACACCAGTGCCTGAATGGACCGATGACTCTCCCAACTCTTCAATCAGGGCTGCCTCAAGGCTGAGGAATATATCGGCTCTGGATCCGGACACCAGATCGGCTTCCAGGGAGATCTGTTCTTCGTCCACACCACTACCGAGAGTGATGCCATCGTAATCGTTAATGAAAGTTATGATCTGCCCGATAGTCGTAACGTCGGGAATATAGGTGATAGTCAAAGTCCTCGCTATTGCATCGGGCGAGACGCCAGCGGGTGGACTTGCCGGATTGAAGTCTCCGAGCCAGTCAGCGCTGATACCGGTCGCATCAGGATCACCTACGAGAAGGATGCGAATATCATTGGCCAGGCCTCCGTCTTCAGCAGCTTCAATGCTGATGATGTTGCCCTGAAGCGAGAGCTCAGATGCAGCAGGACTGGAAGAATCCCCGCCAGTGAGTGTGGTCTCATAGCTGAATGGCTGGTTCAGAGCCGCCACTACCTCAGCTGCGGTTGTCACCCCGAAGTCAATCAGAATGGCAATTACTTCATTTACAGTGTCTACGACAATCGACACCCCGCTGCCGGAACCACCATCTTCAAAGCGAACCTCAAAGCCATCAATCCTAGGAGTGGTAAAGATCTCAAAGTCATTGTCAGGACCCGGAATGCGGATGATGGCGGAAGCAGGCACTGGTTCTGTGCCGGGTGTAATTGGTCCAAGCAAGCTGACAATCGCATCTTCCTCACTTGCCGATACACTCACTTCCAAATCCAGTCCTTCAGTGGCCAATGCTGCGTTGATATCGGCGGCGGTGGTGGAGCCGTTGACGACAGTTATAGTGAGTTCGTTCTCATCAGTATCCCGATCGACATTGAGAGCGGACCCGACGACAATGTAAATCGTGTAGCCATTCAGTTCGGCATGGCTGGACGCATCGGTGGAAGTGAATGCCAAGGTACGGCCATCCGGCAGGTCCACCGAGGCTGTTGCAGCCACTGGATCCTCACCGCCCGAAGTCGTTGCCGATTCAGCGTATGCTATATCTGCATCGTCGTCACTGGCTTCGACATCAAAGCCGGCGGTGGCCTCAATCGCATCAGCAATTTGTTCAAGTGTTGATACATCCGGAATATAAATCACCTCGAGGACCCCACCGTTCCAAACCGCAACCGGGTTGCCCGCTGTTCCGCTTCCACTCAGGCGGATGATGGT
>JBJHBN010000031.1:0-3023 GCA_050485505.1 Opitutales bacterium
TGGGTGCAACAAAAAGGTCAGAGCGAAAGAATTAAGAAGCCAGGCCACGGCACGACGCCATAAATCAGCTTGTATATAATCTGCCATATTTTTTCGAACAGTATAATAAGTGAAACTCAGCTTCGCCTTTTAGGTGATGCTTCTTGGCGTAGAAGAAGTGTTGTAAGTAATTAAAGGGACGCTGAGCAGGGTCTGTTTTTCTTTCATAACTCTCTGATGAGGATGGGGTTTGGGCTGAAATAAAAGGATTTATTAAGTCTTTTTACTTTTTCCGTTTAGGTCAATCGTTTTGCGGTAGAATGCGAAACTGCTCCCGGGGGCGGTAGTTTCGTGAATGCTTGGCAAATGCGAAACTAAACAATTTGCTATTTTCAAAACAGTTATTTTTGTTTGGTGAATGGCTTATGTTTATTTTCCAAGGTGGGCGGAAGTTTTAAGTAGGAGTTCCATGGAAAAATGGAAACGGGAGGCTCACAAAAGTGCGGTGATCCGATATTTGGCCTGGCTTAAGCGGCAATCTCAACTCGCAACGGTTGAGAGCGCGCGGGCGTTCGTGCGAGAGGTAGAAGCCGAAGGGGTTCTGGATGAAGAATCGATTGAAAGTTTGAGGGACGGCATTCGCTGGTTTTTTCTAAACGGCTCTCAGTGAAAACAAAAGGTATCCGGGGGCAGTGTTTGCTGCGAAGGTCTCAAGGTTGTGCTCGGAAAGACCTTCATAGAATCCGCGCAAGGCGGCTTTGATTCCTTCCAGGTCGGCTTCGGATCCATTCTGAATCTTTTTTCCCTCAAATCCTTTTGTTTCCATGAAAGCGCTTTGGCTGACGGGGTGGTTGGGTGTCGAGGTTCGGGGGGGGGTGAGGAGCAGTCAATTGTTGCTGCATTCCGCACTCGGGGCGTGTGCGGCTACGGGGGATTCCGCACTCGGGGCGTGTGCGGCTACGGGGAATTCCGCACTCGGGACGTGTGCGGCTACGGGGAATTCCGCACTCGGGACGTGTGCGGCTACGGGGGATTCCGCACTCGGGGCGTGTGCGGCTACGGGGGTTGCAATTCACGATGAACGGCCGGTTTGTCAAACCGACCCTACCTGAAAGAACCAAAAACAACGAACAACCAAACAAGAACTACGAACAAAGAACCAAAAACCACGAACCCACTCCTGCACGCTGCCGCCCGTGGTCAACCGGGGAAAAGTTGATTAAAATTTGAGTGTGATGGAATTTTTCTTGCGGACACGGGATGAGCGTGAATGCGGGTTGAGGCTATGGGTGAAGGGTGGAGGATGTCGAGTGATTATTCTGTAAAAAGGCAGGAGTGAATTTATTACGGAGGGCGGCACCCTCGGTGAGGCTGCCCTACCTTTTTGGAAATGGGGTTTTGCATTTGCACTTGCGAATGGGCTGTGGGAGGTTGAATTTCTAGAACTTATTTATGGAACAGACATCAGCCGACGGAGAAGCGATTTTACAGCGCGTGCGGGAAGCGCGGGCGAAATTGAAAGTTGAATTGGGCAAGGTCATTGTGGGCCAGCATGAGATCCTCGAGGAAATCATCTATGCCCTTTTGTCCAAGGGGCATGTGCTGATCACAGGGGTTCCTGGGCTGGGCAAGACTTTATTGGTCAAGAGCTTGGCGAAGACTTTCTCTCTGAGTTTCAAACGGATTCAGTTCACGCCCGATTTGATGCCGGCGGATATCTTTGGCTCGGATGTGGTGGAAGAGGATCCGGCGACGGGTCGGCGGAGCTTCCGCTTTGTGCCGGGTCCGGTGTTCGCGCACATGGTGCTCGCAGACGAGATCAACCGCACGCCGCCGAAAACCCAAGCCGCGTTGCTGGAAGCCATGGGCGAAGGCCAGGTGACGGCGAGTGGCAAGACGATGCCGCTGGAAGAACCGTTTTTTGTGCTGGCGACGCAGAACCCGATTGAGCTGGAGGGCACCTACCCTCTGCCGGAGGCGCAGCTGGACCGGTTTTTGCTCAACGTGGTGATGGATTATCTGCCGGAGGCGGATGAAATTGCCATGGTGACAGCGACCACCCGGCCGGCGGGCGAAGGGCCGCTGCCGGTATTTTCGCGCGAAGAGGTGCTGGAGTTGCAGGAACGGGTGCGCGAAGTGCCGGTGTCCGAACACGTGATCCGCTATGCGGTGCGGGTCGCGGCAGCGACGCGACCGGACAATGCCAACACTCCAGAGAAACTTCGCGACAAGATCAAATGGGGCGCTGGCTCGCGGGCCTCACAGGCCTTGGTACTGGCGGGCAAGGCGCGGGCGCTGCTTGAGGGGCGCTATGCGGTGGCCATTGAGGACATTCAGGCACTGGCGCTGCCGGTGCTGCGGCACCGGGTGATTCCGAATTTTCACGCCGAGGCCGAGGGTATTCGCTCGGACGATTTGATCCGCGAAGTTTTGAACACGATCAAGGAATAAGCGGTCAGGTAACAGCAATGCCTGCGCAGTCCTCTCAATCACTTTTGGATCCCGCCAATCTTACCCGGATTGAGCCATTTCCGCTGTTGGCAAAAACGGCGGTGGAGGGCTTTTTGAGCGGTATGCACCGGAGTGTGTTTCATGGTTTTGGTTCGGAGTTCCTGCAGTATCGTCACTACACCCAGGGCGAGGATTTGAAGTATGTGGACTGGAAACTCTTTGCCCGCAGCGACCGGCTGCACAGCAAGGTGTTCCAGGAAGAAACCAATATGAATGTTTACCTGGTGGTGGATGCGAGCGCATCGATGGACTATCAGGGAGAACAGGCATCGTGCAGCAAGGCGCGCTACGCGGCGATGATCGCAGCCTGTTTTGCATACATAGCAGCCAAACAGGGCGATAACATCAGCTTGCTCTGCTACAACGAGCAGATCGATGGCTATCTGGAACCAGGCCACCGCAACCAGCAGCTGCAACGGGTGCTGCTGCAACTGGCCCGCAGTCGACCGCAGGGAGGCGCAGACCACGAACAGGCACTGGACTTCCTCGAAAATCAGGTCGGCAACCGCGGAATGGTTGTCCTCCTGTCGGAC
>JBJHBN010000031.1:3033-11227 GCA_050485505.1 Opitutales bacterium
TCTGCGTCTGCTGCACTGCGACTGCATCGCCCTGCAGATTCTGGATCCAGACGAATTGCGACTCCCGCGCCGACCATCCGCCCGCTTTGAAGACCTCGAAAGTCAGGCCGAGGTTCTGACCAGTCCAGAGCGCATTGCGGAATCCTACGACACCCGGATGCAAGGCTTTCTCGAAACTTTGAAGACGGGTTTTCAACGGGAACAGGTCGACACCCTGCGCCTGCTTACAACCCAGAACCTCGGCTCTGCCCTGGCCGCCTACCTGCACCACCGTGAAAAGCGTGCCTGACGCCATCCAACCCCGCGCATGCTAACCTTTCAACAACCCGCCGTTCTCTTTGCCCTCGGGGCCCTGGCCATCCCGGTGATCCTGCACCTGGTGAACCGCAGGCCAGCCCTGCGCTGGCGTTTTCCGTCGGTGCGCTTTCTCAATCCCTCTCCCCTGCCACGCCAAGGCAAACGGCGCCTGACCGATCCATTGTTGCTGCTACTGCGGCTGCTGTTGTATGCATTTTTGATCGGGCTCGCGGCCGGACCTCAATGGCAGGAGGCCGATGCCGCCGCCGAAGCGGAGCAACAACGGACCTGGATCCTGATCGACCTCTCCGCCAGCATGCAGGGCTGGGGCGCCTGGAACGAGGCGCTGGAGACGGCTGAGGCAGTGCTCGATGCCGCCGAACCCGGGCCGATTGGCCTAATCGCCTTTGCCGACCGGATCGAGCAGCAGAGCGAACTCAGCCAGGACCGCGCCGCGCTGCGCCGCCAACTGCGGGAATTGGAGCCCACTCCCTACCCGGCCGATCCCTCAACGGCGATGGCAGCTGCCATGAACCGGATCGAAGACCCAGGCGACCGCATCCACCTGATCTCCGACTTCCAGCGCTCGGCCTGGGAAAGCCTGTCCTGGCCCAGCGCCCGGGCAGTGCAGCTCGAACTACACCCGGTCGGACAGGAACGCCGCGGCAACATCGCCATCCTCGAAGCCCAGAGCTACCTGCGCGCCGCAGACGAACTCGATGTGCTGGTCCAGCTGCGCAACGACAACCCCAACTCCACCCGCAGCACAGTGCGTCTCGAAGTCGACGGACAGACCCACAGTCAGGAAGTCGAGGTGGAGCCTTGGGAAACCGTTCCCGCGACCTTCAGCATCCCGCTGCCACAACAGCCGGAAGGCTTGCTGCGCATCGACGACGATGTCTACGCTTTCGACAACCGCTACCACCTTTACCTCGGTTTGGCCCCGCCGCTGCGGGTGCTGGCGCTTATGCCTCCGGACCAGCGTGCCGGAGCAAACGAGGAAATCTTTTTCATCCAGACCGCACTGGAAACCCATACCGGCTCGGAGCCACTGCGCTTCGGCGTGGATGTGCTCGGCAGCAGCATGGTTCAGCCGGCCCTGCTCGACAACTACGACGCAGTCTTTGTCCCAGGCTCGACCCGCGAAGCCGATGCTATCGACTTTGGCGCACTTGCTGCATTTGCCCGCGACGGCGGCGTAGTCCTTTCCACCCTTGACGACGGCGCAGTCGCCAGCCTGCGCGCCCTGCGCGCGGAAGGAGTCTGGGACCTGCGCCACGGCGGTCAGACAGGTCGCGAGCGCACACAGGGACGCAGCGATTCCATTGGCCCCTTGTCCAACCTCAGCCGCCTGCGCGAAACCTTTGCAGGCGACACGGCTCGCGACCTCTATTTAAGTCATTTGCACCGCTATGTGATCCTCGAGGACGCAGCGACCGACGACGTGCTCCTACGCAGCGAGTCGGGGCATCCCCTGTTGCTGGAAACCGCGGTGGGCGACGGACGCTGGATCCTCAGTGCCCTGCCCTTCAACACCCGGGCCTCCGACCTACCCCTGCGCAACACCTTCCTGCCTCTACTGAAAGAGCTTATGCGCGTGGCCGCGCCAGAAGGGGGCGGCATCGATCGCTTTGACTTAAGCTCCGATATCGTCGAGCGCTATCCACAGCCGGGCCTCTACCTTGAGAATTCACGTCCGGCGATGGTAAACATTGCACGCAGCGAATCGGACCCCGAAACCCTCGACCTAAGCGCCATTCGCCGCTCCCAGCAGGCCACGCTCGCCGCCACTGCACGCGGCGCCAACGACGACCAGGCGCGCTCCCTCTGGCACTGGTTTGCCCTCGCTGCAGCAGCCTTATTCCTCCTCGAATGCGCGCTCGCCGGTTGGCTGGACCGCGGCCGCCCTGCCCCACAAACCGCAACGGAGGGCTCCGCATGAAACCCTTTTTTATTCAACAACTCGAGCCCTACCGCTGCCTCCTCAACCGTCGGCGCCTGATCGCCTGCGCGCTGCTATCGGCGCTCGCCTTCCTGGTCACCCTAGTCGCCATCGACGCCTTCACCCAGTTCACCGGCATCCGCGAACACACAGCTCTGTGGGTTGTCGGGCTGCTCATCCTGAGCGGCATCAGCGGCGGCTTTGCGGCCATGGTCCTGACCTGGCGCAGCCGCCCGCGACTGCGTGACCTGGCGGCGCGCATTGAGGAGCGCCACCCGGAGCTGTTCGACAGTCTGAACACGGCCGTGGAGATTGTCGAAACCCGCGACGGCCCCTCCAGCCTTCTTGAAGCCAGCCTATTTCACCAGGTCGACAACAGCCTGCGCGAAATCCCCCTGCGCCAGTCTCTGCTGCCCAGCTGGCTGCGCCTGCCAAGTCTAATCGTGATGGGCGTCGGCCTGTTTCTGCTGTTTGGCTGGAGCCTGATGGTTCCACTCAACCAGAAAGCCTTCTTTGCTTTTCAGGATTGGCAGCTCGACAGCCGGAGTGGTCTGGTCATCCAACCCGAGGAGCTGAGCATTGCACGCGGCTCGGACCTGACCGTCAGTGTCGACATCCGGCGCTGGGAAATGGACGCCCAGATAACATTTCGAAGCCCCGGCGCGGAGCTTGAGAGCCACCCAATGACCGCGGGCCGTGATGGCCTGCGACGCTTCAGTTTTTACGCCGTCGAAGAACCGGTTCAATTCCGCATTGAAACGCCTTCGCTGCGCAGCGAGTGGAAAACGATTCAGCCCTTCACACCACCCCGAATCGAAGATCTGTCGATCGAAGTGCAGCCACCCGCCTACACCCGCGTTGAGCCCAGTCAGCGCGACGGACTCGGCACCCTGCGCGTACCCGAAGGTTCAGAAATCCATTTCCAACTCTCCACCCGGCAAACCGAATCCGCCCGCCTTGAAGCCGGCGACGACGCCATTGAATTCGACCCCGCCGACGGAGAGCGGGAAAGCAGTAATGCGGAAACCGTCCCAGTGGAGGACTGGCAGCTCCGCTACCGCGCTGAGAACAGCCTGCGCTACAGTCTGCGCCTGAGCAATGACAACACCTTTATAGAAACCGACAGCTACCGTCTGGAAGTGCTGCCCGACGAACCCCCGGTAGTGGAAATCCTCGAACCCGGTGAAGATATCCAGATCGAACCGGACGACAATCTCCACCTCGTCATCTACGCCGCCGACGACTACGGTCTGAGCGCGCTGAGCATTCAGTTGTCCATTGGTGGTCGCGACCGCGAGAGTATTCCTATCCGCCCACGCTCCGAGCACGAGGACGGGCGTCCACCGCTCGAAGTCCGCATTCCCGCAGCGATTGATTTCCGCAGCCTAGACGTCGAGGACGGCGATCTCGTCAGCTATTGGGTACAGGTCAGCGACAACCGTGAACCGGATCCCCAGCACGCACGCTCTGAAGTCTATTTTGTGGAAGTGCGCGAGGAAGTGGATCCAGAAGAAGTCGACGGCATGCCCGACGACTCCGAGCGCCTCAACCTGCGCGCTTCGATCGAAGAGCTGAAACGCCTGATCCGCCTCAGCCACCGAGCCATCTCCCGCAGTGGCGAGGAGCGCCTCAGCCGCAACCAGGAAGTGGCCAGCGGCCTGCTCAACCTGCGGCGTGAAGTTCAGGAAGTTTACGACGAGATCCTGCCCTCACTGGAGGAACAGGGCGACCAGTTTTTCCGCCGTGGCTTTGACTCAGTGATTGGCTTGCTTCGCTCGGCTGAGCGGCTGGTAACCGAGGACTACACCGAGTCGTCGATCAACAGCCAGGAACAAGCCTTGCAGGAGTTGATCGCGATGGAGAATGCCCTCCAGCAGACAGAGATCAGCCGCCAACCCAGTGAAGGTGAAGACGGCGAAGAAAGCCCGGAGCCCAGTGAGGGCGAGGGCGAGCCTGGCGACATGAGTGAACTCGACCGCCTGCGCGAGCTGCTGGCCGAGCTCGAGGAGACCGGCAGCCGCCAGAACGTGCAAAACAACCAGGTCGACCGCGCAGGTCGGGTCGGTGCCAATGCCGAGGAACTCGCGGACCTTGCCGAGGACCAGGAAGGCCTGCGTCAGGGCCTGCGTTCAATTGAGCGCGAGCTGGAACGCCTACCCGAGACAGAGGACGTGCTCGTCCACCTTTACGACGCCAGCCGCCGCATGCGCGGCGCCGGTGATGCCTTGCGTGAAGCTGAAAGCACCCGCGCCTGGCGCGACGGATTGCGGGCCAGCGACGGACTCGAAAACGCCATCCGCCGCCTGCAGGATCGCCTCGACGACGCCGCAGGCCATGCCCTCGAGGCATTGCAGCGGGACACCCAGCGCCTGGCAGAACGCCAGCGTGAGGGTGCCGAAGGCAGCCGTGACGCTCTGGAGCAAGGCAGTGATCCAGATCCTCTGTTCGACGAGCAACAGGGCCTCAACACCGATTTCGACAGTCTTCTTGAGCGCATGGAAGCCCTGGCACGCGAACTCGGCGAGTTTTCCCCAGAAGTGTCCCGTTCCCTGAGTCAGGCCGCCCGCCAGGCACGCGACCAGGAGCCCGGCTCCAGCATGTCAAGGGCAGCCAACGCTCTGCTCTATGAGCAGCTCGAACAGGCTCTTGAGCTGCAGGAGGAAGCCGCCGATGGCCTCGAAGGCCTCGCCCGCAGGATTGGCGAATCCGGTGCCGATCTACCCGCGCTCAACGAGCGTCAGCTCGAACGCCTACTCAGTGAACTCAACCGCGACCGCTCCACGCTGGAATCCATGGACCCCAGCGAAGTCGAAGAAGACTCTTCCCAGCTCGATGGCATTCGACAGGAATGGGCAGACCGCCTCGAACCCCTGGCCGAAAGCCTCGACGATGACCGCATGGACTCCCTTGCGCGGGGCCTTCGCTCGGAAAGCGGCACTCCCAGTAGCCGCCTACGCGACGGCCTGCACCTTTTCGATGAAGTCGAGCGCCAGCTCGAAGGCTATCGTCAGCAATTGCAGCGGCGCCAAGCTCTGCAACTGCGGCGCCGTTCCGCGCCACCACCTGAATCCTACCGCGAACAGGTTGAATCCTATTTCCGCCGCTTGGCCGAGGAGGATGACGAATGATGCGCTTGGAACCCATAGACGGCTTTGTCATAGCCCTCATCGGCCTAGCCGCAGTGCTGGCGCTGGTCTGGCTCAGCCGCCGCAGCCACAACCAGCTGCCCGCGCGCCTGCGGCCCGCGCTGCTGGCGCTGAGGGTTGGCATGGCCGCCTTAATCCTTACTTTACTCCTCAACCCCGTCTGGCTGAGCCAGACGCCGGACGAGCGCGCCTACACCGTTGCCGTCCTCGCCCAAAACAGCCCGAGCATGCAGGTAGAGGACGTCGATGGCCATTCGCGCCTCGACTGGTTGCGAACCGCACTCGACCGCAACTCGGACCGCGAGCTCAGCGAAAACCTCTGGCACCGACTCAGCGAAAACCATCCCCTTAGCGGCTTCAGTTTTGTCGACCAGATCCGCCCCCTCGACAGTGCTCTCCAGCTCAGCAGTGGAACGACCGCCATCGGCGATTCCCTACAACAACTGCTGGAGCGCCCTGCCCCGGCTGGTGGCTCCTGGGGCGCGGTCTTGCTGCTCAGCGACGGCGTCCAGCGTAAGGGCACTTCACCCATTACCGTCGCCCGCCGCTACGCTGAAGCCGGCATTCCAATTCACGTGGTAGGCGTCGGCGACAGCGCGTCGACTGGCGACCTGCGCGTGCAGTTTCGTCAGCGCGAACTCGAAGGCGTGCGCGGCCAGCCAATGGAAATGGGTGTCAGGGTTGAAAACCTGTTTGGCAGTCGCCAGCGCTTTGACTTAAAACTGTGGGAGGAAGACGAACGCGTCGAAACCCGCAGCGTCGAACTGGCACCCGGCGAAGTGCGCAACGAAGTTTTTGAAACCGAACCCGCCCGCGGCGGATTCCGCACTTACCGGGTGGAAATCGACAGCGAGACTCGTCCCCGCAACCCCGCCACCGACCGCGACTACGCCACGGCCCGCATCGAAGAGCCCGCCACTCACCGGCTGCTTTACCTCGGTCGACCCAACTGGGAATACCGTTTCCTGCGCATCCTGCTCGATAGCGAAGACCGCTTTGCCCTCAAGGCTTGGCTACAACTGGGTCCCGAACGCTTTGCCCGGCGCGGTTTTGAAGACGGCGGCAACGATCCGATAGGGCATTTCCCAGAAGATGGCAGTGTTCTGGAATCCATCGACACCGTTTTACTCGATGCCGAAATCTTCGCTGAACTCCCCGAAGCCGTCCGCAGCGCGCTGGTTGATTTTGTTTCCCGCGGTGGCGGCGGCCTGTTGCTGACCGGTGCGGTGCCCGAGGAACTCGACGAACTCGATGCCTTGCTGCCCGCGCGTCAGCTGCGCAGCACCCGTTTCCGCAACAACCGCAGCCTGCAACCGATCGCCGGACCTTTGTTGCGTGATGAGGACCAATCCGTTTACACCCGCTCACCAGCCATCTTTCACAGTCAGGCCGGCCGCGCCTGGATTCCCAGCCGGATCCCCCGCGGGGCCCGGGTTGCTCTGGAAACCCAGGACGGCGAGCCCTTGTTGCTCTACCACGCCTACGGCGCCGGTCGAGTCGCCTATCAGGGCTCAGAAGAATTTTGGCGCTGGCGCATGGAGAGCAGCGCCGGCACAGAGCAGCACCGCCGCTACTGGCTGACCGTAATGAGCTGGCTCAGCGAGAGCCGTCAACCCCGCCTCACCACCCCCCTTCAGGGTCAGGTGCGAAACCTCGGCGACAACGCGCCCCTACAAATCCGCGTGCTCGACAACGCCTTTCGCCCCCGCGCCGATGCCCGAGTACGCGCCCGGGTGACGAGCCCCGACGGCAACCAGCACGAGCGCAACCTGCTGCCCCGATTCGGCGAGCCGGGCATTTACGACGCGGATCTGGACCTGAACCAGGTCGGCGAATACCGTATCCGTTACCAGGTCGACTTTGCCGAAGGCGAGCAACTGCAACGGGAGATCTTTTTTGCCACCGTAAGCGGTGACGACAGTCAGGACAACGCCCTTGATGAAGCCCTGCTGCGCGACATTGCGCGCCTGAGCGGTGGCCGTTACTTCGACACCCGTGAGGCCGAAAGCCTGCGCTCCCTGCCATTGTCGAGTGCTGTGCCCATGATCGAACGTCCGGTCTACTGGGCTCGCAGCCTGCCCTTTATCAGCCTCATTCTTGCACTTGCGGCGGCCGACTGGTATCTTCGCCGTCGATTTGGTCTTAAATAAATTCCCCCATGTTGCGCCATCCTTTCAGTCGAATTGCCCTCGCCGCCGCCCTGGTATTCGCTGGGCCCGGTCTCTTCACGCAAGCGCCCGCGCAGGACCTCAATGAACTACTGCTGCGGTTGCTTGAAGGGGCTGACCCTGAAATCAACGAGACCGAGAGCCAGATTCGCCAGACCATAGAGCGCGCTCTGAACGACTTTGAAAACGGCACCGTCGAAGAGCAGGCCGGGGCCCTTATGTTGCTCGGCAAATACAATCGTCCTGAGAGCCGTACCGCCCTGCTGAGAGGCCTGCGTAGTATGCACGTTCGGGTTCGGCGGGCGGCGCTGATTTCGATATTGGAAAACCAGCGCTCGATCATCCCTTTTGAGGAGACGAGACTCATGTTGCCCATGCTCGGCGACGGGGACGTGGAAATCCGCCGCCAAATCAGTTCGATCCTGCCGCAGTTGGCAACCAGCTGGCGCATTGGACTCAACCAGATCCGCAATCGCCCAATACCGCAGGGATGGCCACAGGGATGGGGAGAAACAGTCGCGAATGCCTTCCGCGATGAGGATGCGACTGTGCGCCTGAACATGGTACGAAACAGCAGCTCAGTTGCCTCCATCCGGGAAATCCTGCCCCTGCTGATCGAGTGCCTTGAGGACGACGATGCC
>JBJHBN010000032.1:0-2122 GCA_050485505.1 Opitutales bacterium
TGTTAATCCTGTCCAAATCCCCCCCGCCCCAAGCACCAGGGCATCCGCCTTCATCCTGTCAAAATCTGAAATCATCTTCAGCACACCGACAGTAGATTTTCAGATCGACACCCCGCAAAAGGATGAGTTCGATAAAATTTCTTCCAGGAGACGGACCATGCTCGAAAACAAGCTATTTGCACCCTTCATTTGGGAACCCAAGCTCGATCAGATATGCCTCTCAGGCAAAGTACCGGTATGGAAGTATATCCTCAAGCAGTTCACCGATTTTCAGATCTACGTGGACACCAATGCGGAAGCGCTGATTGAGGATATGCGGTCTGTCAAAGCAGGGCATAGACCCACTCAATCCTCAATATAGTCCTGAAAATCGACCGCCTGAATGCTGTTCAGGTACCAGACACTCGCGGCCACATCGATCCAGGTGTGGATGTCCCGACCGGTGACCCACAGGCGCTCAATCATCTTGCAGCGCTCTCCTAACCAGACCCAGGGAACAGGCCCCTTCTGCTCGTAGGCACACTGCTTCTTAAAGCCCCAAACACCCTGGTCGTAGAAATAGACCGTCGGGTAGGACTGTCGATTGGAACCGGCGTCTGGATTCAAATAGGACTTCAAGTAACCATCCTCACCCACCGTCAACGCCCGGAACGGGTGGTCATCCTGCGCCTTCCACACCGACGCAACAGAGTCGCATTCCCCTGAATCCAACATATTCCAAGTTTTGTCGATCAACCCTGGCGTTATCATCACCGTATTCCCCAGCAGTACGATAATATTCTCCACCTCCGGATGCCGTTTTTCAACCTCCTCAACCGCATGCTTGATCACATCCTTGTGCTGACTCTCAGGCGTCGCCAATTCCGCAGGCCTATCAATAACCTCAACCTCCTCCTTATCCGCCAAAGCCTTGATCCGCGGACACTCAGTCGAGATAAATACTTTATCCGTCCGATGCGCCAGCTTCGCAGCTCGGACCGGATAGGCAACAACCGGGACCCCCAAAACTGGAATGGAATTCTTATTCTGGACAGTTGTATTACTGCCCTTAGCGGTGACGATGACGGCATTTTTCATACAGCATTCAGCAACAAGCGGTTCTCAAGGACCAATCTTGCCCTGTCGAAACCCGAAAAGCACTAGTGGACATAGAAGTTATAGATTTAAGTATTTGCGAGGCATTTAAAATTGATGCTCATAGAAGCAATAGTTTGCCCACTGAAACATTACAAGATTCGATTGCCAACCGCTCTGATCCGAACAAAATTTGGGCACCAATAGTTGGCCGCCCGCAGAGTCTGCGCTGAAACAAGGCATGAAAATTTTTAAACACATCAGAAGGTTGGTAGCTCCAGCTCGCTCGAACGCGCCCAGCGAAGGAAGGTCAACGAACGAATCTAAATGGTTTTTGCAGACAAGCCGAACCGCGTTGGAAGCTCTGGATTTTAATACCGCTGATGCCATCGTAATTGAGGGCCTGGAGAACCATCCTGACGACCAGCGGCTCCAGCTCCAGTACATTAAAAACGCTCTAGCCCGCAAGGACTGGAAAAACGCGGTGAGACGGTGGGAAAATTGGGGCCAGGTCTCAGGTGAGTCTCCTCCCGTCGACCTGCAGATCAAAATCGGAAAAGCCTATTTCCAACTGGGAAACCATCAGGCAGCAGAGGAACTCCTGAAGTCCGCAGCCGATAGCCAGCCCGATAATCTGAAGGTGAACACTGCTTTGTCGGATTTCTATTTTGCCCTCGCGAACCGGTTGCGCCGCATGGAGAAAGCAGCCCATTCCGAAGCGACAACCAAAGAAAGCACAATACAGGTTACCTCAGATGTATACTATAACAAAGCGTCTGCGATCGGGCTCGAACATTACGCTGCGGCGACCGGGAAGCACCGGCACAGCTTTTTGCAGAAACACATTCTTGCAAAGCTCAATGTCATCGAAATGGATGCTGCCTCGAATTCGACACCGCACATACGAGAGCTACTAAGCCCGTATGAAGCTGTTTTGCCGGCAAAAACGCTTTCCCTAATGCTTACCACCTTGGAATCGGTGCGCAAAGATCCCCAATCCCGGACGAGGCTGCAACCGGAACTGATCGCTGCTGTTTCGAGTCTACCT
>JBJHBN010000032.1:2132-11196 GCA_050485505.1 Opitutales bacterium
CTCCAGCGAATCTCCACATTGAGCAATGGCTTGGCTTGTCAGATCTGTTGATGTGGCATGGCTTTCTTCAAACCGGACTCCTGGCACGGCAACAGGCAATTGAAGCAGCTCAAGCAATGGGACCAAGCGATGACCCTGACGGCCACATAGCTTTAAAGGGTTTTCAAGCTGCCGCAGAGGTCATGCAGTCAGAGACAGCATCCGTTTTGCTAAAAAAGTTTAAATCTTCGCCGGTAAATAAGAACTTAAAGCGTTCCGCCGAAGCCTACCACGAACTCATATTTGGGAGCGTCGAAACATTCCGTAAACTGACGACGGAAAGTCGCGGGCGAGTCGATCAGGATTTCCGGTCTTATATTGAAGGGAAGTCCATCGCAATCGTAGGTCCAGCTCCCAACGGACAGGATACAGGCAGCGAGATTGACAGCTTCGACATCGTTCTCCGATTCAATTTCCTGGGATCCCAAGCAACACCGCTCCCTTCTGAATTCGGGACCAGAACAAACGTATCTATATATAGCGACGGAGTGCTTCGCTTTGCGGCGAGTTTTAACAAAAATATTGACGCTTCTAACTTGGATTACTGCATAGTCCGCAGTGGCTTTCAAGAAAACCTCAACTTAAACCTATTCGACCCGAAAAAGACCCGCATTCTGCTTCGCAATGAGCACCTCTTCAACAAGACATCCATCGGACTTCCAGCAGCCCTTTTTGATCTTTTTCATTTCAAACCTTCTCGAATTAAAGTCTTCAAGTCCAATTTCTATCTCTCGAACAGACCCTACGTTGAAGGGTATGCCGGACGCAGCGACCGCAAGAGCTGCTGCCAACCATCGCTCATCCAATCTGCGATCAGCTCGCATGACCTCATCGCCCAGATCCGTCTGGTCCGCAACCTTTGGAAACGGGGAATGCTTGACTGTGACCCCACGCTGGAATCCATTCTCAACAAGGACGATTCCAGCTATCTACGTGATTTAGAGCGGATTTATTTTGGGGATCCTACCGATTTGTAAATATATAAACAAAAATTAGCATGTTCGACAACTCAACCATTCTGGTAACCGGGGGAACCGGTTCGTTTGGCCATAAATTCCTTGAAATGACTTTGGCCAAATACAACCCCGCCAAGGTTATTGTCCTTTCCCGCGACGAGATGAAGCAATGGGAAATGGCCAAGCTCTACGACGGCGATTCGCGCGTCCGATTTTTCATTGGAGACGTCCGCGATAAGGACCGCCTTTATCGCGCCCTGGACGGCGTTGACTATGTCGTTCATGCGGCGGCCACCAAAATCGTACCGACTGCGGAATACAACCCATTCGAGTGCGTCAAAACAAACGTCATGGGTGCGATGAATGTGATCGATGCATGCATTGACCAAGGGGTTAAGCGTGTGATCGCCCTGTCGACAGACAAAGCCAGCAGCCCCATCAATTTATACGGAGCGACCAAACTGACGTCGGACAAACTGTTCATTGCCGGCAACTCCTATGCGGGAGGTCACAACACTCGATTTGCTGTGGTTCGCTATGGCAACGTCATGGGGTCGCGCGGGTCGGTGATTCCGTTCTTTCTAAACATCAGGGATAAAGGCGTGCTCCCCATCACGGATGAGCGCATGACTCGCTTCATGATATCGCTGGAACAAGGCGTGGAGCTTGTCTGGCATGCTATGGAAGACACCGTAGGAGGCGAAATCTACGTGAAAAAGATTCCATCAATGAAAGTCACCGAAATCGCCCACGCCATTGCTCCCGATGCTAAATTGGATATGGTGGGAATTCGGCCAGGCGAAAAACTTCACGAACAAATGATTGGAGAAGAAGATGCCTACTTTACCTATGAATATGAGGATCACTTCAAAATTTTGCCATCCATCAACAATTGGGGTAAAAGTGAAGAACGCATCAAAGACGGCAAACGAGTCCCCGACAATTTCCGCTACACGAGTGACAACAATCCCGAGTGGATGAGCGAGGATGAGCTGAACAACTGGGTCAACAACAACTGGAACAAGATTGGAAAAATCTAAGATGATTCCCTATGGTCGCCAGGACATCAGCCGAGCGGACATTGATTCCGTAATCTCAGTCTTAGAATCAGATTTTCTGACGCAGGGACCCATGGTCCCGAGATTTGAAACCTCAGTAGCCAACCATTCGGGAGCAAAATATGGCATTGCAGTGAACAGTGCCACTTCCGCGCTCCACATCGCCTGTGTTGCGTTGGGACTGGAGACTGGCGATTGGTTGTGGACAAGCCCCATAAGCTTCGTTGCATCCGCAAACTGCGGGCGCTATACCGGAGCGCATGTGGATTTTGTCGATATCGATCCGCGAACCTATAACCTTTGTCCAAAAGCATTGGAAAAGAAGCTCATTTCCGCGAAACTCAGCGGGAAACTGCCTAAGGTAGTGATTCCGGTCCACCTGTCCGGACAGCCGTGCGACATGAAGCGCATCAAGGAGCTGGCGAACGAATATGGATTCAAGGTCATCGAAGATGCCTCGCACGCTATCGGCGGCTCCTACCGAGGCGAGCCCATAGGCAGCTGCCGCTACAGCGATGTTACCGTTTTCAGTTTTCATCCCGTCAAGATCGTGACCACCGGTGAAGGAGGGATGGCCGTCACCAATGATACCGATCTGGCTCGACACATGGCGCGCTTACGGACGCATGGCATCACCCGCGACCCTGAAGAGTTGACGCGCGATTCAGACGGACCTTGGTACTACGAACAAATCGAACTGGGCTTCAATTACCGCATGACCGATATTCAAGCGGCACTTGGATTCAGCCAGATGAAGCGCCTGGACGCCTTTATCGAACGTCGCAGGGCGATTGCATCCCGCTACAATGAGGCCTTTGCAGATTTGCCGATCACTTGCCCTTGGCAGCATCCCGACGGCAAATCGGCCTGGCATCTCTATATAATTCGACTGCAACGGGATCGATTGAAGAAGAGCCATCGCAAAGTCTTCGAAACTCTCCGCGCTCAGGGCATTGGCGTGAACCTTCACTACATTCCGATCTATCGGCAGCCAGACTTTGCTCAGCCGGATCAGCCCTTTCAGGTCTTTCCTAACGCAGAAGCATACTACGGTGAAGCGATCAGCCTACCGATGTTCCCGGCCCTCCGCGAACAGGAGCAGGAACAGGTTATCCAAACAATCCGGAAAGTAATCAGATGAATCTCGCCATCATCCCGGCTCGCGGTGGAAGCAAACGTATACCGCGAAAGAATATCCGCAATTTCTGCGGGAAGCCAATGATTGTTCACTCCATTGAGGCCGCCCGTGAAAGTGGCTGCTTCCAGCACATTGTTATCTCTACGGACGATGCTGAAATTGCTCATATCGCCGTTGAGCACGGCGCAGAGGTTCCCTTCACTCGACCTGCTGAACTCTCGGATGACCACACGGGTACACGACCGGTAATTCAACACGCGATCAAAGAGGCTGAGCGCAATTTCGGGCCATTCGACTACGTTTGCTCAATCTATGCCACCGCTCCCTTCCTGCGCGCCTCGGACTTACAAAAAGGCCTCACTCAGATCCGTTCTCAAAAAGCTGATTTTGCCGTCTCGGTGGCAAGTTTTCCTTATCCTATCCAGAGAGCGCTTCGTTTTACCGGAGAAGGACATATTAGGATGTTCCATCCTGAGAACGCACAAGTTCGGTCGCAAAAGCTGGAAGAAGCTTACCACGACGCCGGTCAATTTTATTGGGGTCGCACAACCGCTTTTATGGATGGCTCCAGCATCTTCGCGGATCCCCATGCGGTTGCCCTGCCCATCGTCTTACCGCGGTTTAGGGTTCAAGACATTGACACCGAAGAAGATTGGCGACGTGCAGAATTGATGTTCCGCGCTCTGTCCGATTGAAATCCACCGCTGACTCAAATGACGAAAAGCTCCCACCAGCTTACATCCAATCGCACTGCGACGAGAACCACACTGCTGGTGCGTACGGATGCCGACCAGCGCCTCGGCATCGGCCATTTGATGCGCTGCATCAGCATAGCCGCCAAATGGGTAGAGACAGGTGGAGAAGTAACTTTTCTGCTGACACCGCTCTCTGAGCAATTGTCCGAACTCCTGACTCCGCACCCGTTCCAACTGGAATTCTGCAATGTCGAACGTGGCAGCGCTCAGGACGCAGAGCATACGGCAACACTCGCTAATCAATTAGGTGCGGACTGGATCCTCGCGGATGGCTATTGGTTTGGCCCAGAGTTTCAACGGATCGTTGCTTCAGCCAAGGCCCGACTCATGTTAATCGATGCGCTGGGGGCACCTCAGTACAATTCTGCAAACCTCATTTTAAATGCAAACATCTATGCGAACGAGCAATACTATCGCGACCGGGCACCGCACACTGAATTGCTTCTAGGCCTGGACTACCTCCCATTGAATCGTGCATTCACGCAAACACGACGAAATGAAGCGCGAGCGCCAGATGATCCGCCGAGAGTCCTGATAAGCCTGGGAGGGGGTGATCCCGACAATATTACCGGACGCATACTCACGCTTTTAGAGGAACTGCCTGTCGCAGGCGCCATAACGGTGATCATCGGTCCTGCAAACCAAAACTTCCAGGCATTGGATCAAATGGCGCAGCAATCCCGGCATCAAATTCATCTGGTCCAATCGCCAAAAAACATGCCTGAATTGATGCAACAGGCCGACGCCGCCATACTTGCCGGAGGTTCAACGGTATGGGAGGCCCTCTACATGGGCGTCCCAACCCTGCTTATGAGCTATGCGGACAATCAGATTCGTGTGGCCAGTAAACTGGATGAACTAGAGCTTTGTTTGTATGCCGGACACATGCGAGGGGAAATCCCGCAAACGTTGAATCCCCTTCTTGAAACCCTGTTATCCGACATGGCCCTCCGCGAAAGGTTGACCAAACGAGGTCAACAGCTGATTGACGGGCGCGGCATCGAACGTATTCTGACAAAAATGCGCACACAGAAAGGGCTCACACCCTGATATGAAAAAACATGCACTGATTCTAGGGACCCTGTCGGGTCAAGCAGAAGCCATGGAATGGCTAAGACGCCAGGATTGGCAGATTTCCGCCTGCGGACACGTCAAAGCGGGTCCTGGAGTTGAGGTCGCCGACAATTTTTACCAAGTGGATATCCTTGATGTCGACGGCGTCACACAGCTGGCTCACAAAATCGGTGCGGACCTGATATACTCCGTCGGTTCGGATATTGCCATGCCTACCGTTGCGCACGCAAGCAAGGCACTCAACCTGCCCCATTTTTACAGCCTCGAAACCACCAATATTCTCCACCGCAAAGTCCAAACGCGACAGTTCCTCAATGATCACGGAATCAGCGTAACAGCATTTCGAAAACTGGCTAAAGTTGAAGACATCGATGGATTCAACGCATTTCCCGCAATCGTAAAACCTGCAGATAGCCAAGGCCAACGCGGAGTAGCCATCGTCAACTCCATCGAAGAGGCTAAAAATCACCTACCACAAAGCATTGCTGCATCGAAAACTAACGAAGCAATCATTGAAGAGTTTTTAGATGGCCCTGAATTCTCAGTTCACGCATTCATCGTTGATTCCGAATTGCGGTTTATGCTTCCTTCAGACCGTTTGGTCTGGGATGGACCCGCTGTTGGGATCCCAATCGGTCATGTCATTCCGGCAACTACTGTTCCCGCTCAAGCTTTATCTCAACTTGAAACAATAATTCGATCCTGCGTCCAAGCATTGAAGATTCAAAATGGGCCGTTGTACTTTCAGATGAAAATGACGAGCCAGAACGGTCCGAAAGTCATCGAAATTGCCCCCCGTCTGGACGGTTGCCACATGTGGCGACAAATCGAACACTATTGCGGCGTCAACCTGATCGCCGCCTGTTTCGAGCGATTGATGGGGCTGCCATGGAAGGATCCAGATCCCAATCGAGCAATTTACCCCTGCACACTCAGTTTCTTTCTTCAAAAAACAGGAGAGGCATTTATCCCCGAAAAACACTCCATTCCCCAGAACTGCGTCTACAAGCAGTTTTACTATCGTCCTGAGGAGACGATAAAAGCGACCAACGGAACAATTGAAAAAGTCGGCTACGCAATCATTGATAAAACTCCAGCTAAGACCTAGTCATAATGAAGATTGCAATAACAGGTGCGCTTGGATTCGTCGGTAGGAGCCTGACGGAATTTCTCACGTCAAAAGGATTTGAAGTGATTGCATTGGGGCGCGGCTCAAGCCATTCCATTTTCGCACAATACAACCCACAAACAAACGAGATTTTAAAAGAAGAACTTCCGCTTGAAACTCATTTTAAGGGGGTGGATGCAGTCATCCACTTGGCAGCGAAGCAAGTCGAAAGCATGAATGCTCCTCTGAGCGATTACATCGCATCTAATATTGAATTGACGGAACAAGTTTGCCGATCGACCGATCCGTCTGCAATTAAGCGCATCGTATTCGCGTCATCCCGATTGGTATACCCCGGCACACTCACCTACGACGCAGAAGAATCATTCACAGGAGCTCCTGACAATACCTATGGACTCAGTAAACGGATGGGAGAAGACATCATCCAATTTTATTCTGGACAGAAAAAGTTCTCAGCCATTTCGTTGCGCTTTGGCCAAATCTTTGGAAAGCATTCAAGCCAACGCGGAGCTATTGGCCGATTCATCCAACAAGCTGAGCAAAAAGGATGTATATCAGTATTTGGACAAGGTATTGCCGTTCGGGACTTCATATACATCAAAGACGTACTGAGTGCTTTCGAAGCGGCTCTTAGCGATAATGCCCCATCGGGCATCTACAATATCGGGAGCGGATGTGGCCAAACTATCCATGACCTTGCATCAACAATCTGTGAAACCGTCCTGGGCCGGCCCGATCGAGTCAAAATGATTGCTGTTGAAAACGAGGACCAGTCACGATACGTGATGGACTGCAGCAAAGCTCGGAAATCCCTCAATTGGGAACCCCGTTGGTCGCTGAAACGGGCACTTGATGATTTTTATCGAAAAGGCTCAGAACCTTCTTAATTGGCTACCCTTCCATGGCTAATATCGGAATGCAAAAGATTGGTTATCAGACAGGACAACGGCCTTTTGGCGTTCGCCAAAACATAGCAATGATTAGCCAATTCCTAGCAACCGAGGCACAAAACGCTATTGATATTGGCTGTAGTGAAGGATTAATTTCTATGGCATTAGCCGATTCAGGGCTATCAGTTACCGGGTACGAAGGTTCAAAGGAGGCTTGCTCAAGTGCCCTAAAACACCAAAACCCACAGAAAAATATCAACTTCATCAACTGCAAACTCAGTTTGGCCGATGTCGAAGCCCTCCCCCAAGTCGATGTTATTGTTTTACTTTCTGTACACCATCAATTGGTCAAAAACCTGGGTTTGTCAGATGCCAATCATTTCCTAAAGGTGCTCGCAAAGAAAGCCCGCTTACAGCTATTTTTCCAGCCTTGTTGTATTCACGAAAAATACGGAATCGAGATGCCTTTCTCAAATAATGATTACCCCGCGATCGAAAACTATTTTATTGATCTCGTAAACTCCTCCGAATCCGAATTGAGATATCATCAGGTCATAGGTCTATCGTTCAATGACATCCCCAAAAAAGAGCCATTTAGACCTATGATACTATTCAGCAAAGCCCCGATCAAACAGCGACAACCCTCAATTGTCGCTTCAAACGATATCTTATTCAAAAGCCGTTTGATAGGCAGCTGAATCGACTGCAACATATAACGCTAAACCAAGTTCATATAAATACACCCAGATGCAAATAGCTCATTTTGAAATCAATCCCAACTCCGAACCTTTCATTATCGCGGAGATGTCGGGCAATCATAACCAGTCGCTGGATCGGGCATTGGAGATCGTCGATGCTGCAGCCACCACAGGAGCACATGCAATAAAGATTCAGACCTATACACCAGACACAATGACTCTGGATATTGATGAAGGAGAATTTTTCATCAGTGACCCCAGCTCTATGTGGAAAGGTCAAAGCATGTATCAACTCTACCAAAAGGCCTATACACCCTGGGAATGGCATGCACCAATTATCGAACGAGCGAAAGCCCACGGGATGCTCTGCTTCAGCACACCCTTTGACGAAAGTTCAGTCGATTTCCTCGAATCGCTCGACACTCCTTGTTACAAAATCGCATCTTTCGAATGCGTTGACCTTCCGCTGATTCGAAAAGCAGCCTCAACGGGAAAGCCCTTAATCATATCTACCGGGATGGCCACTATCCAGGAAATTGCTGATGCCGTGGCGGCTGCCCGAGAAGGTGGCTGCAAACAATTAGCTCTTCTCAAATGCACCAGTAATTACCCCGCAACACCGGAAAACACGAATATTCGAACAATCCCAAACCTCAAGGAAGTATTTGGATGTGAAGCAGGACTCTCGGATCACACAATGGGTACCGGTGTGGCAGTCGCCTCCATCGCATTAGGCGCCACAATAATCGAAAAACACTTCACTCTATCTCGCGACGACGGTGGAGTGGATGCAGCCTTCTCACTTGAGCCCCACGAATTCAAGCAACTTGTAATAGAAACAAAACGGGCATGGCAATCTTTGGGCCAAATCAAATATGGTCCGACACAAGCGGAAGCGAAAGCAGTGTTTCGAAGGCGTTCCCTATATATCGCAGAGGACCTGACATGCGGTGAAACGTTGAGCAGCAAATCACTTAGACGAATTCGTCCGGGACACGGTCTACCGCCAAAGTATTATCATCAACTAATCGGGAAAAGAGTAAATAGACCCGTTACCAAGGGGACCCCGGTCAGCTGGGACTTGATTGGTTAACATTCCATTTGTTTCCCGGTCTATCCCTTTGCGTACGTCAGCTTTTGGAAGCTCTTTTCGAAAGCGCAGGAATGCCTGGCTCAGCCTTCAACTTATATTTTTAAGTGTAGTTTTCAAAATTCTACTACTTCTTTTTCATAATCAGAAGTTCCGCCGCACTCCGGATCAAAGGGTCTCCATATGTGTCAGGCTAGTTTTCCAGCATTTAATTGGACTCTCTAATGTGTATAGGCT
>JBJHBN010000033.1:0-11106 GCA_050485505.1 Opitutales bacterium
GTCGTAGAGATCCTGCATGGTCCGCAGACTGAAGACCATGCCCGGAGTGAACTCCTGATTCCATTCAATCTCGTAAATCCCCGCCACCTCGAAGCTCGAAGGCAGGACCATTTCCTCGCCGTCCAGATTATCAATCAGCGTCGGCGAAAAAACCTCCACCTCCGAACCAACCCAGACCCCCAGCCGGGAAGCCATGCTGGAACTGATCAGCACGGTGTCGTCGTAGAGGTCGGCAAGGTCGCCCGACACCAGGTATTCCTCTATGGCGAAAACCGGTGTATCTGACAAATCGATACCGTAGACCTGTGGAAACAAAGGCGTACGGCCGGAGCGCGCCATGACAAAGCCCTGAGCGTAGGGCATCGCGGCTGCCACCGTCGGATCCTCGCGCAATCGTTCCAGCATTGTCTGATAGCGGGAGAAAGGACGGCCATTGGCGGATATCTCCAGATGCCCCGTAGTGTCGACGATACGCTCGCGGTGAACCTCGCCAAATCCACCCATTACGCTCTGCACCACAACCAGCACCGCAACCCCCAAAGCCACTCCGATGACGGAGAGGATAAAAAATGAGGATCCCAGCCAGCGGCCAGCCGGGAACAGTTGTCGCAGAGCCAGGTAGAGGTACCAGGGCATATCAGGCCTTGGGTATTGGCTTCAGGCTCGGGAAAAGAATGATGTCGCGGATACTCGCTACACCTGTCAGCAGAATAACCAAACGGTCGATGCCGATCCCCATGCCACCAGCCGGCGGCATGCCGTGTTCGAGCGCAAGTAGGAAGTCCTCATCAATTTTCTGCACCTCTTCACCCGCTTGGCGTTCCAGCTGTTCGCGCTGCATCAGCGGATCGTTTTGCTCGGAATAGGCCGGAGCAATCTCCTGTCCGTTGATGCAGAGTTCAAACACTTCAATCGTGTCAGGATCGTCGGCAGAAATTTTAGCCAGCGGAATAAGCTCTTTTGGCAGATGGGTAACAAAAGTCGGTTGGATCAGGGTTGGCTCGATACGCTTTTCAAAAACATTGTTCGTGACCTCAAAGTCCTCCGCTTCCTTATTTACCTCAATGCCGTCCTTGGCACACCAGGCCAGTTTCTGCTCGCGTGACCAGCTGAACCATTCGGGCTCCTTGGTGTATTCGAGAATCAGATCCTTGTAGCGCGCCTCGCGCCATTCGCCACCCAGTTCAATGACCTGACCGTCGTAGCGTTGAATCTGCGTGGTCTTGAGCACATCCGTGCAGATGCGCTCGATCATGCCCCGAACCAGCTTCATCATACCCCGGTAATCCGAGTAGGCCTCATAGACCTCAAGCATGGTGAATTCCGGATTGTGGCGGCGGGAAAGGCCCTCGTTGCGGAAGTTACGGCCAATCTCGTAAACCTTGTCAAAACCACCCACCAGCAGGCGCTTGAGGTATAGCTCAAGCGCGATGCGCAGGTTGAACTGGCAGTCCAGAGCATTGAAATGGGTCGTAAACGGTCGTGCGGCCGCCCCACCCGCCTCCGCCTGAAGGATTGGCGTTTCCACCTCGAGGAACTGCTGTTCGTCCAAGTAGCGGCGAATGCAGGAGATGATCTGGCTGCGCAGGAGAAAATTGCGGCGTGAATCCTGGTTGCTGATCAGGTCCAGATAGCGCTGGCGGTAAATCGCGTCGTCATCCGTGAGCCCGTGCCACTTTTCCGGCAAGGGACGCAGGGCCTTGGAGACCATCTCCATGCGGTCGAGTCGCAGGGTGACCTCACCGGTCTTGGTCTTGAACAAAGTGCCCTCGACCCCGACGAAGTCGCCGATGTCGATTTTCTTTTTGAAAAACTGGTAGGCATCGGTGCCAATCTTGTCCCGCTGTACATAGATCTGCAGCGTTCCCTTTTGATCGAGGATGCGTGCAAAGCTAGCTTTACCCATTACCCGGACCGCGATCACACGGCCCGCGCAGCGCACCACCGGGCTTGCTTCCTCATCCTCCACCCAAGCGTCGATTGCCTCGGTTGAGAAATGGCTGCGATCCCAGTTCTGAGCGTAAGGGTTGAACCCCGATTCCTTCATTTCGGCCAGCTTTGCCTTGCGGACGGCAAAGAGGTCAGATGTATCCGTTGGATTAGTCATACCTGAAAATTAGAACTAGATATACCACATGCCTTCTGGAGATTCCTCAATGAGATTCTCCAGATTAATTGCACGGGTTTCGGCTTCGAAACTCTTAGCCACCTGGGTCCAGGCCTCGGCAACCTTGGCGGCGGACTGGCCACCGGATTTGAGCGAAAAGCCCAGAAGCTCTCCATCCACCGCGCAAACCACATCGTGCAGCGAGATCTCAGCCGGACTTCGGGACAAGCGATAACCGCCCTGCTTGCCCCGGCGACTCACAATCAGACCGCCGTTGCGCAACTCATTCAAAATCTGCACCAGATAATTTGACGGAATCCCCTCAAGCCGCGAAAGCTCTTCGATATGAGGCATTTCCGTCTTGTCGAAGCTGCGCGCAAGCTGAGCCAGCACCTGGCAGGCATACTCGACTTTTAGAGACAATTTCATAAGCCTCCAGCGATATTTGATTTATCTTAGGTGACAAACCTAAAATGAATAGGCGGTGCCAGGTTTTGCCGGTTGCCGCGGTGTGCAGTGGGGACCCCTGCAGATACCTGACTGCGGGTGTCCGTAGCATCGCCCGCCCTGAGGGCAGAAACCGAAATCAACGCACTTCTTATTCAGCGCGAAAACCGGTCCGTAATCAGGAGCTCGGTCGGTTCGCTCGCAACCAATTCAATAAACTCCGCATACGGAACCAGCACATTGTCACTGGTTTGGATCGACTGGCCGGACTCGTAATCCAGCGAACCTTTGACGACGGACAGAATGCGCGGCTCTTCCTCAGGAGGAATGCGGTAGGATTCGCCTTTCTGCAGGTAGAGCCTGCGGAGACGGAATTCGGGGCTGTCAGCGAGCACCGCGTCACCACCTTCGACATGCATCAAGGCTGGTTCAAAGTCTTCAAAATCGATGGACTTCAGAGACTCCTCGATGTGTAGTTGCCGGGGTTTGCCGTCGAGGCCAACACGGCCCCAGTCGTAGACGCGGTAGGTAGTATCGCTATTCTGTTGGATTTCGAGGATCAGATTGCCGGCGTCGATAGCGTGCAGACGGCCGCTGGGCACAAACAAAGAATCTCCAGCCTTGCAGGGCAAAGCACAGACCAAAGGCTCGGCGGCGTTGGCATGCAGAGCCTTCTCGAAAGCCTCGCGCGTCACGCCGTGGTTGAGACCAGCCAGCAATTGGGCGTCCGGCTTGGCAGCGGCAATGTACCAATTCTCCGTTTTGGGCTCACCGCCCAGCTCCGGGGCGATGGATGCCGGTGGGTGAACCTGCAGGCTCAGGCGCTCCTGGCAATCCAGCCATTTAACAAGTATAGGGAAGACTTTGGAGGGTTCCCAATGCGGCCCCATTATGATTTTACTGTCCTGCTCAATCGCTGCCCGCAGGCTCAAACCATCCCACTTTCCTCCCACAATCTTTGAGTTGGCTTCCGGCCGGTCCACAATTTCCCAGCTTTCGCCAATGGAGCCCTGTGGAATATCGCGCCCCAACACCTCACGAAGGTCTTGGCCTCCCCAAACACGTTCTTGATAAATAGGTTGGAATCGAATGATGGACATATCTTTAAAAATTGAGTTGATACCTAATGTTTGACAGAATCCTCATTTTGGAATCGCGCCTTGTCAACGCAGCCGCGCTTCCACATACAAAGATAATCTCAATATGGTAAAACGCAGGGACAAAAAACCGTCTTCCCCCACGACTTTCGAGCCTAAAACCAGTGCCCGCAAATGGCTCTATGGCCTGATCACTCTCATTCTGGGCATTCTGTCAGCATTGGCGATCTTTGATTACCACCCGGATCAAAATCCGATGGTTACCACCCACCCGCTCGACCAGAACCTGATTGGCGAATGGGGCGGAGCCTTTGCCTTCTACACAACGCTGGCCCTCGGTGTCACGGCCTGGATTTTGCCGCTGACCCTGTTTTGGATGACTTACATGTTTTGGGGCGGACACGCCCGTCGGCTGCGCCTGCCAAAGCTTTTCTACATCGTCCTGTACACCGTCTGTGCCAGCGTTTTCGCGGCGATTTTATACGCCGAGGTTTTTGTCGATGCGGACCCGAACAAATACCGTTTTGGCCTGGGTGGTTGGCTCGGCAGTGCGATCTACAATGGCTACCTGCAAAACATTATTGGTATGGTGGGTACTTTAGTGGTCTTTGGCGTAACAGCAGCCTTCTCGCTAGGGTTTGTTCTGGCGGATAATCTGTTGGCCGACAGTTTTCGGGCTGCCCGCAAACAGGCTAGCTTGTGGGCCGAGCGCCGGGCCAATCAGTCGCCGCAAAAGAAAGCTGAACGCGAGCAACGCTTAAAGGAAAAGGAAATCGCACGGATTGAGAAAGAGGCCCTGCGCAGGGCGGCCAAGGAGCAGGAGCTCCAGGAGAAGAAAGCGGCCAAAGCGCAGAGACCGTCACTGTTCAAACGACTTTTTGGAGCCCGTAAGAGCAAGCCAGCCGAGGCCCCGCGTCGGCCATCTGCCTCCGGCATCGAGCCACTGCCCTCCCTCCAAGGCGAAAGCCCTGCGGTCATCCGCAAGGCCCCCACCCCCAAGCCGCCCCCGCCACAGGAACCGGAGCCAGAGCCAGTCGTTGTCGAAAAACCGGCCCCACGACGAACACCTACAGCAGAACCGAAAACCGCTTCCGAGCTGAAAATTATCGCCAGCGAACAAACCCGTAAAGCCAGCATCAACCGCCCTGAAAAAAAAGGCGACTACCGTTTCCCACCAATGCGTTTGCTCAGTGAACCGGTGGCCGATGGCACACTTGAGCCGACCGAAGTCCATCAGCAGACGGCTGAAATGCTGGTGCGGACCTTGGCCCAGTTCAATGTCGATGTAACCATGGGTGAAGTCCACGTTGGCCCGGTGATCACCCGCTACGACGTTTATCCGGCCCCCGGTGTGCGTGTGGAAAAGATCGTCAATCTGGACAAAAATCTCGCCCTCGGGCTGAAAGCGCTGTCGGTGCGTATTCTTGCTCCGGTGCCCGGCAAGGGCTGCGTGGGCATCGAGGTTCCGAACAAAAACCCACAGGCGGTTTACATCCGCGATATCCTTGAGTCGGAAGACTGGGTTAATACCAAGGCGGAAATCCCGATTGCGCTAGGCAAGGAGGTATCCGGAAAACCACTGGTGGCCGACTTGACCAAGATGCCGCACTTGCTCATCGCGGGTTCCACGGGTTCGGGCAAGACGGTCTGTATCAACACAATCGTCACCTCCCTGCTCTATCACTCGAGTCCGGAAGACATCCGTTTCGTCATGGTCGACCCGAAGATCGTTGAAATGCAGGTTTACAACAGCCTGCCACACATGCTGGTACCGGTGGTGACGGATCCGAAAAAGGTACCGAATGCGCTGAAATACCTGCTCAATGAGATGGAGAAGCGCTACCAGATGTTCGCGACCCAAGGCGTACGCAACATTGCTGGTTACAACGCAAAAATGGCCCGCAACCGCAAGGAAGCAAAAGAGGCCGAAGAGCGCGCAAAGGCCATGGATGCCGCTATGACCCCGGAAGAGCGGGCCGCAACCGCGAACATCGATGTGAACGTACCAAGGGATCCGGATGTAGAAGGCGAACTGCCCGTCAAGCTGCCTTACATTGTCTGTATAGTGGACGAGCTGGCCGACTTGATGATGGTGGCCCCAGCCGATATTGAAACCGGAATCGCACGCCTTGCACAGCTGGCCCGTGCAGCGGGTATCCACTTGATTCTTGCGACCCAGCGTCCCTCGGTAAACGTCATCACCGGCGTTATTAAAGCCAATTTGCCGAGCCGGATCGCCTTTAAGGTGGCCTCGAAGGTCGATTCACGGACGATCCTCGACACCATGGGTGCCGACCACCTGATCGGCAAGGGGGACATGCTCTTTCTACCGCCCGGATCGGCGGATCTGGTGCGCTCACAGGGAGCCTTTGTGAGCGATGAAGAGATAAATGGCATCGTTGAATACATCCACGAAAAGAACGGTGAGCCCGAATTCGATCAGCAATTCCAACGCAACATCGAGGAAGGGGAATCCGACAGCGGTCCAGGCGAGGATGGCGACTGGGACGACGAGTTGGTCCCAGATGCCATTGAGGTGATTCGTACCAGCAAGCGGGCTTCGACTTCAATGCTGCAACGGCGCTTAAAAATTGGTTACAACAGAGCAGCCCGCATCATGGAAATCCTTGAGGACCACGGAATGGTTGGACCGGAGAACGGATCCAGTCCGCGCGAAATTCTCATGGATTTGGATTGATAGCAATGAGAGCTGCAAACAACCGTGGATTCCTATTGATCATCAGTGGCCCCGCTGGAGTTGGTAAAACGACGCTGTGCGAGCGCCTGGTCGACCACTATCCCACCCTGCAACGGCTGGTCACGACCACCACCCGCAAGCCACGCGAGGGCGAAGTGGATGGGGTCGACTATCATTTCCTGAGTAGAGATGCTTTTCAGTGCCGAGTTCAAGATGGTGAGTTCATCGAATGGGCAAAGGTCCACAGCAATTATTATGGATCTCAACGCAAGCACATAGAAGCTGTTCTCAACTCTGGTAATGACGTGTTGCTCAACATTGATGTTCAGGGTGCACGGGCTTTTCGGAGCAAAGTGGAAGCAGCGGATAATTTGGATGCCGAAGTGCTGACCGTCTTTATCCGTCCCGAAAACATCGAACAGATAAAAAAACGCCTGATTGGCCGCGATTCGGACTCAAGTGAAGAGATTAACCGCCGTTTACTTACAGCTGAAGAGGAACTCAAGGCAGCAGACGAATTCGACCACTGCATCGTTTCAGGATCCCGGGATGCGGATGTTGAGGCCGTGCGGGAGATTTACGAAAAGCATCGCCAAGGCCGTTGATTTTGTCTAACTGAATCTTTGCATTGAACTTCAGCGAATCTTGATATTATTTTACGCATGACCCGAATCTTTGTTATTGAGGACCAGACGGTTCTCCGCGAACTCGTTTGCCGCCTAATCGAAGATATGCCTTCCATGGAACTGATCGGAAGCAGTGGTGATGGGCGTGAAGGTTACGAAAGTTGCCTTAAGCTGAAACCAGATCTGGTGGTTGTCGACCTGATGCTGCCGGGGCTCAACGGCATGGAAATCGTGCACCAGTTGAAACACCATCAGCCCGAGACACGCATCATGATATTTTCGGGCTATTCGTCCCGCGAGCGCGTTCAGACGGTCCTGCGCTCCGGAGTGGATGGCATTATCCACAAAAATGCATCCATCGAAGAATTGGAAAAAGGCATCCAGAAAGTCGCCGCCGGCGAGTCCTACATGAGCAGTGAGATCATGACGATCCTCCGCGATATTATGCTCTTCCCGGACAAAACCGACACTCCAGACAAACTCACCGCCCGCGAGCGCGAAGTTTTACAACTCGTAGCCGAGGGCTGCACTACCAAAGAGATCGCCAGCCGTCTGAACGTCAGCGTCAAAACCGCCGACACCCACCGTTCCCGCATCATGCAAAAACTCGACATCCACGATGTCGCTGGTCTAACCCGTTTCGCTATCCAGCACGGTATTATCGAGGCAGGTTGAGGCAATCCAGCCCCGACGGAGCGGGATCCTGCAAAATCGTGTTTTCCGATTGGGGCCAGCCTCTGTGCTGGCTTGTGTCCTAATCGAATACAACAGTTTTATTGCCGTAGATCAAAACCCTGTGCTCCAGGTGGCAACGAACTGCTTGGGCGAGAACGCTTTTTTCAAGGTCGCGGCCTTTGCGTATCAGGTCGCGGACGGTTTGGCGGTGGGTTACGGGGGAAACATCCTGTTGGATGATGGGGCCGTCGTCTAGGATGACCGTCGCGTAGTGGGCGGTGGCACCGATGAGTTTGACGCCACGTTGATAGGCTTGGTGATAGGGTTTGGCGCCTGCGAATGCGGGTAGAAAACTGTGGTGAATATTGATCACAGGGAGACCACAGTGGTCCAGGAAATCCTTGGATAGAACCTGCATATAGCGCGCCATAACTGCGAGCTCTACCTCGTGCCGTGCGAGAACCTTCAGTTGTTTGGTCTCGGCCTCAGACTTGTTTTCAGGGGTGACGGGAATGTGATAAAATGGAATACCGTGGAAATCGGCGTCCGCTTTCAGATTCTCATGATTGGACAAGACACAGACAATATCGCATTGAAACTCGCCCATTTTCCAACGGGCCAGCAAATCGAGAAAACAATGCTCGATCTTCGATACAAACAAGGCAATACGCTTGGGTTTGTCCGTGCGGACGACGCTCACGTTCATCCCCAGGGATTCGGCAAAGGACTCAAATTCGCGGCGCCTTGAATCCAGGTCCGCATCGGCATCCGGAACCCATTCGATGCGCTGAAAAAAGGCATTACCCTCGTCGTCGCGGTGTTGATCCGCATGAACAATGTTGCCGCCGTGCTCGTAGATCCAGCCGGATGTTGCTGCCACGAGCCCAGGTTTGTCCGGGCCGTGGAGCAGCGCAATCAAAGCAACCCTATCCGAGCGGTCTGGCATCGCAGCATTCAGGCCTGCGATGTTTTTTCGGCCGCCTGGTAGCGACGAGCCGATTCGCTGACCGCCCGCAAACGCTCTCGGTAGTCCTGTAGCGGCAGCACTCCCACCGGATTCTCGCGCAATGATTTCAACGCGAAGGCAGTAGTACGCGCTCCTGACAAAGTCGTCATCATCGGAACTTTGTGTTTAAGGGCCTCACTGCGGATTACATTTTCGCTCTGGCGTGGAATCATCCCGGATGGAGTATTGATAATCAAATGCATCTCACCATTTTTTATCATGTCGACCACGTTCGGACGCCCCTCGTGGATCTTGTGCACGCGCTTGACCGCGACGTCGTTCTCCTTGAGGAACTGTGCCGTTCCACTGGTTGAAACAATGCTGAAGCCCAATTCGATGAACTCCTTGGCAAGGTCTAGAACCTGAGGCTTATCGGCATCCTTTACCGAAAGGAAGATATTACCAGAGGACGGCAGTGCCGGACCCACGGCCATTTGAGTCTTGGCGAAGGCGACGCCGAGATCGTTGTCGATTCCCATGACTTCTCCTGTAGAGCGCATCTCTGGACTCAGAATGATCGGAGAGCCGGGGAAACGCACAAAGGGGAACACCGACTCCTTAACGGTCCAGTACGGCGGAATGATCTCCTCGGTAAAACCGAGCTCCTTCAAGGTCTTGCCGGCCATGATTCTCGCAGCCAGCTTAGCTAGCGGCACCCCAATAGCTTTCGATACAAAAGGCACGGTGCGACTTGCGCGTGGATTGACTTCGAGTATATAGAGTTCGTTGTCCTTAATGGCGTACTGAATATTCATCAGGCCGACAACCTTCAGCTCACGAGCCAAGGAATAGGTCGCTTCCCGCACCCGATTGAGCATATCCTCTTTCAAGGTGTGTGGAGGCAGCACCATGGCCGCATCGCCGGAGTGCACACCTGCGAACTCGATGTGTTCAAGCATGCCACCGATCACGGTGGTCTCGGCATCACTGATCGCATCCACGTCCAGCTCAATCGCGTCCTCAAGGAATTTATCCAGCAGGACTGGCTTGCCCGGAGCAACGTCAAAGGCCTCGCGTAAAACCTTCTTCATCTCATCTTCGCTATAGAGGATGAACATACCACGCCCACCGAGCACAAAACTTGGCCGCAGGAGTATCGGAAAGCCAATGCGCTGGGCTTCAGTGATTGCCTGTTTTTCGTCGTAGGCTATACCATTGACCGGTTGCTTGAGGCCAATTTTATCCAGAATGCCCTTGAAGATTTCGCGATCCTCAGCCGCATCGATCCACTCCGGATCCGTGCCAATGATATTGACCCCGTTGGCTTTCAACTCGGTCGCCAGATTGAGAGGGGTTTGGCCGCCAAATTGGACAATTGCGCCCTCACACTTTTCCTGACGATAAACCTCCAACACGTCTTCCAAAGTCAGCGGCTCGAAGTAGAGTCGGTCGGAGGTGTCGTAGTCAGTCGAAACCGTTTCTGGATTGCTATTGACCATGACCGTTTCAAAACCGTCATCGCGCAGAGCAAAACTTGCGTGCACGCAACAGTAATCGAACTCGATCCCCTGCCCGATCCGGTTAGGCCCACCACCCAGAATCATAATCTTACGGCGATCGCTGGGGATTATTTCATTTTCATCCCCGTAGCTGGAATAGTAATAAGGGGTGACAGCTTCAAACTCCGCGGCGCAGGTATCGACCAGGCGGTAGACAGTGTTAATGCCCTTTGCCTTGCGCAAAGCAGCGACCTCTTCGCGGGAAAGGCCTGTGATGTTACTGATTTGAATGTCGGTAAAACCAGCCTTCTTGGCTACGCGCAGCAGATCCTCAGTAATCGATTTACCGACCTTTTCCATCTCCAGTTCCATTTCGACAATTTCCTGCATTTGTTGAAGGAACCAGGGATCCACGGAAGTGAGGCGGAAAATCTCGTCCGCCGTCATGCCCGCCAGAAAACCATAGCGAATGTAAAACATGCGCATCCAAGTCGGACGTGTGAGTCCAGCCGTAATAGCATCCCGATCCGTAACCTCGCGGCCACCGAACTTGCCACCACCGCCATAGCCCAATGTGCCGATCTCCATCGATCGCAGAGCCTTCTGAAAGGACTCCTTGAAGGTCAGTCCAATAGCCATGGCCTCTCCCACCGATTTCATCGATGAAGTCAAGGTGTCGTCTGTCTGTGGAAATTTTTCGAAAGTAAAGCGGGGAATCTTCGTCACCACGTAGTCAATCGTCGGCTCAAAACAGGCCGGTGTCTTGCGGGTGATATCGTTGTTGATTTCGTCCAGCGAATAGCCGACGGCGAGCTTAGCCGCCAGTTTTGCAATCGGGAAGCCGGTCGCCTTCGAAGCCAATGCGGAAGAACGGGAAACACGCGGATTCATTTCGATCACCACCATGCGGCCCGTTTCCGGATTCATCGAAAACTGGATATTCGATCCACCCGTCTCGACCCCCACCTCGCGGATACAGGCGAAGGAGGCATCGCGCATCAACTGGTATTC